>DATFCH010000080.1:0-5977 GCA_035253345.1 Nitrososphaeraceae archaeon | reverse complement strand
TAATTCTTTTTTTAAAGAATTTTCTTAGTGGGATCTCATAATTCTCATCAGATAAAATCTTTATAAAATCTATCTTCAATTTTGTTAGAGTAGAAATCATTTGTGACTCATTGTTTAATACTATCTCAGCATATTTTTTCTGAAATATTGGATCGGATGTATTAACAAGAATCTGTTCTCCTGTTTCTTCATCTTCAAGTTCAATTAATCCTATTTCTGGAATCTCTTGTTCCCGCAAATCAGAGATTTTTAATATAATAACATCATGTCGTCCTCTCAATAGTTTTAACGGTTTTATATAATCATTAGAATCAAAAAAATCCGAGATAATAAATAAAATACAGCGTTTTTTTAGAATTTGTGAAACTTGAATGAGAGTTGTTTTCAAGTTAGTAGTATTTGACTTGGGTTTGAAAGAAATGATTGAGCTTAGAATTTGGAAAACATGTTTTCTTCCCTTTCTCGCAGGAATAAATTTCTCAATTTTATCAGTAAATAAAAAGATACCAGTATTATCATTATTTCTGAGTGCTGCAAACATCAAGCTTGCAACAATTTCTAGAGCTTTTCTTTTTTTGGGAATTTTATTTCCAAAATTTCCAGAACCGGACATGTCCAAAATAAAATATACATGTAGATCTCGCTCTTCAACAAATTCCTTAACATAAGGTTGATTGTATCTAGCAGTAACATTCCAATCTATAGAACGTATATCATCTCCTGACCTATATTCTCGGAGTTCAGAAAATTCAATACCTTGTCCTTTAAATACTGAGTGATAATTTCCAGTTATTAGGGCATTCACTAAATATTTTGTAGAAATTTCTAGTTTTTTGATTTGTTTTAAAATTTCTTGAGTTTCTTGCATTGGATCACTTTTTCGCTGATTACACCAAAACCTAAGGTATAGGAATTTTCTCTATAATGGTTTTAATTATTTGATCACTAGTAATATACTCAGCCTCTGCATCATAGGTAAGAAGAATTCTATGCCGCAATACATCATATACAATGTCTTGAATATCTTGAGGAATTACGTATCCTCTCCCATGAAGAATTGCATTGGATTTTGCACCTACAGTTAGCCAAAGAGAAGCCCGAGGTGATGCACCATATTCTATCTTATTGTCAATATCCAGGCCATAATCTTCAGGATGTCTTGTAGCGTCGACTATCTGGGCTACATATTCACGAATTTTTTGATCGGTATAAACTTGATGATTAAATTTTTGAATTTCTATTAATTGATCAGCAGTTATTGTTTTTTGTACCCCAACATCAATGCCTTCTGTAAATCTATGAATAATTTTTGATTCTTCATCTTTTCTTGGATAAGAAATCAACAGTTTGAACATAAATCGATCAATCTGTGCTTCAGGTAGTTTGTAGGTACCTTCTGATTCAATAGGATTTTGGGTAGCCATAACAAAAAATGGCTCCTCAAGTGGAAAAGTCTCTCCCTGTATCGTTACTTGTTTTTCTTGCATAGCTTCTAATAATGCGGATTGGACTTTTGGAGGGGCTCTATTTATTTCATCTGCTAAAACAAAATGAGAAAATATTGGCCCTTTTACAGTACGAAAAGAGGTAGAATTATGATCGTAAATTTTGGTTCCAATTATATCTGCAGGTAATAAATCAGGAGTGAACTGTAACCTTACAAAATTGGAATCGATGCATTCGGACAATGTCTTTATCAATAAAGTTTTGGCAAGGCCCGGAACTCCCTCTAATAATACATGGCCTTTTGACAATAATGCCAATATTAATTTGACAATGATTTTATCTTGACCTACGATTACTTTGCTAACCTCATTATGTACATTAGAAAGAAGTTGGGAATATTGTTCCGCCTTTAGGTTTAGATCTTCTATCTCGGGATTCAACATATTAATCATCATTTTTTTACAATTTTTGTATTCAACATTTCTATCATCATAATATTTTAGTTTCGGGACTCCGTGTCAACCATCATACTGAGAAAATCAGTATGTCATTTTTCATATAAATATTGTTTAACAACGTTCTCCAAATAACAGATCAGTATAAGGAAGTTTCACATTTTAAAAATAATCTAGATTAGATAGATGAAAAGAATATATATGGTATTACCAAAAACTGGCATCTATTAAAAAATATAAGGGCCAGTTAGAAAGTATTTAAGAATTAAGCAGTTTTAGTTTTTAAAAGTAATTGATATTAATACATAATAAATGTTGTTTCAAATTTGTTTATTATCTTTAAACGGAATTTTCTGATCATCTTCTGGAGAATTATTGTATTATTAGTCATTTTTCATCTATTCTTCTGAGGATTGTTATTATCTACTAAATCAAATATGTATAAAACTTATTCTTTTGATATATGTCTAAAATTATCTCTGTCTATTTGACCAACCATATATACATGAAATCTTTATATTTTTGGCTTTAATACATTGAATATTGAATTCTTTAAGAATGCTAATATTTCTAGGTTTGTTAGCTTGTATCATTAGCATTATATCAATTAACAATAGTGCTTTTGCTCAAAATTCTAACTATAAAGTTGCTGCAGGAGGAGGAAATGGTACATATATATTGATGAAATATATGCCTAATTTTTTATCAATAAATTTAGGCGATAGTGTTACCTGGTATAACCCAACAGACGTTGAAGAACCACATACCATTACCTTTGTCATGGATAAAGGTTATTTTCCACCTCCTGCTTTTCCATTTAATATCTCAAATACAGCTTTAGTTAATCCTTTTATCTCTAATCTAAATGCAGAACCATTAATATTACCAAATAATAATAAGCAAAATAACGATAACGAGAGTAAAACAACAACAAAAATAATTGTTGATAATGCAAGAGTATATAATCCAACTGTAATAGACTCAACAGGCAACAATATTACCATTCTGTTACCAAATTCTAATTACGTAATGACTGGTGGTGAAAAATATATAAATTCAGGCTGGATGCTTCCAGAAGGAAAGATACCACCGGGATTGGCACCAATCACTAAATTTACAGTAACATTTGAGAAATCCGGAACCTATAATTATCTCTGTATAATCCACCCTTGGATGTCTGGCAGTATAGTAGTTAAAGAAACATAATCTATTTTTTTCGTAGGTTATCATATTTTATAATTTGAAATTAAAAAGAATAAATGCATTAGGGATATCAATATAATATAAAAGAAGTAATTGAAACCTATCTAATACGTAGATTTTACATATTATCTTTAATTTCAATATTAGATATGTAATAAAAGTTAATTGCTGCTAATGAAATTCACGATACTTAGAGCTGCTTCTACCGACAAACAAGTGGCATGGAAATACGAAAATGCATCTCATTTTTAACAGTTGAATAAGATATGTTCAAATTTCTTTTTGATGCATAAGGAAATGTTATAAAGTAAATACCTATAGAAGAATTAGCATTAAGTTTAAATCTCATAATAAAATAAACCTAATTTTATAATTGTGTATACAATTAAAATTATCTATCGTCGATACTTTTCGATTTTATATCTTTTGTTTCAATGGGTGATTTTAACCTTGTTAAATTTCTTCCAAAAACAAGATCTATTCCCCAATCTATCATAACTCTTATTTTATTCTCCAAAGTTGGTAAATGAGTCAAGTAAAATAATCGCCATATTCCCCATGCGGATATTCCTTTTATAGAATGTCCAAAAATCATAGCTACTCCATTTCTTTTTCCTATAGTGGCCATTATTCCTCTCGTCTTGTACAAATATTCTTTTTTTCTCGGTTCTGTAGTTTTGTTATTCTTCTGTTCGTTATTATTTTTTTGGGTATCGTTGGAATATTTTAAATCTTCTTTTAGTGAAGAAATTATATTTTCAGCTGTTAATTGTCCTTCACGTATAGCATGTTGTGCTGTTGGTGGATATGGTTTTCCGTTTTTTGGATCAGTTATTAATGCACAATCTCCTATAGCATAAACATCTTTAAATCCTTTTATCTGTAAATATTTATCAGTCACAATTCTACCACTTTTATCATGTTCGCAGGCAATGTTCATAACAGACTTCTCCGGTACAACTCCTGCTGTCCAGATTAGAGTATCTGCAATTATATAGCTATTATCTTTTAAACTGATTTTCTTTGGTCCATGTAGACTTAGTTGGTTTTTTTTATTTGTATTAATATCTGTTATCGATTCTACGTTTATGACTCTGTTATTTAGCACAACCTCAACATTATTTTTCTTTAATTCTTCTAAAGCAAAATCACCAAGCTGTTCATCCATTTCTGGCAATATCCTAGAACCAGAATTAACTAGAATAACTCTTACATCTTTTATATCTATATTTTGGTAATAATCTCTAATAGATTCTTTTATGAAATCATTTATTTCTCCAATTGTTTCGACTCCTGCAAAACCACCTCCTACCACAACATAAGTAGTTAAGCTCTTCCTCATTTTTTCAAATTTATATCCATCATTTTGATGATTTAAATGAGAAAGTTTAATCGGAGTACTATCGTTAATTTTGTCTTCTATTATAACATCTTTTTTTTCTTCAAATAATAACATATCTGTCTGCTCTAAAGTATCAATAATATGACTCCTAATGGAAAAGGCATCATAAAGACTTTTCATTGTAAAAGATGATATTTCTAAATTTTTATTTCCAAAGAAATTTGTATTACTTCCCAAAGCTAGAACCAAATAATCGTAATATAATGTTTTGACATAAAGGTCATTATCTGTATTAATATTATTTTTATTATCGTCAATATGATAGTAGTTGATTATATTCTCATTGGATGTTTTTAAAGAATTTAAAGGCATGTTACTTGTTGATAATTTCCCTGTTTTCTTATAATCATTTTTTTTAGTTACATTATTAGAATTACCGGTGATTCTCGATTCTAAAACGCGATTTACAAATTCGATTTTTTTATTTTCTAGGTCTATAGATTCGACATCAGATTCTATAAATCGTGCTCTTTTACAAAAAGATCTCAATGGTGATGCAACATGTCTTGGTTCTATCATACCAGAGGATACTTCATGTAACATAGGAGTAAAAAGAAAGAAATTATCTTTGCTTATTAGAGTTATATCTACTCGTATATCATTTTGAAATTCTTTTTGTAGTTTTGTAAGGACTTCAATTCCAGCAAAACCTCCTCCAAGTATTGCAATTTTCTTTTGTCGTATTGGCTGTCTACGATGAACTAATTGTAAATGTTTTTTTATAATGTCTATTCTTGAAAAGGATACATTACAGATATTGCATTTATACCGTGCTCCAAATTTTATAGACAGATAAGATGATACAAGACCTACTGTAATTCCAAATAAGAGATTGAGAAATAAAGAGTTAAGAAAAATATTGAGTTTGTTACTTTGAATCTGTTGAGATATTTCTTGTTCTGTTAATAAGGGATTTATATCTGCAATAGTTTTAATATTTTCAGGAATCAAGATAAATTCATTTATTGGGATTGCCCATAGTATGAATATTATAGTACCCGCAAAAATTCCATAGATAAGACCATTTATAGGCTTACTAATATTTAGTATATTAGTTTTGTATAAGAAGATGCCTACTACAATACCAATCAAAGCTGCTGTAGTTAAATGAATAATGAATCCAGCAATAGCAGCATAGGAAGAATAAACACCTATTACATGACCAAATATAATCCATGATGTATAATTTGGTAAACCAGTAAAGAATTCATAAATAGTGCTTGGAAGAACCATTGTTATAGCGCCAATCAAGGCCCCTGTTACAACATACAAAATTTCTCTTTTTAGGGAAAAATCAATTTTTATCAAGTTTTGAACATTTTCATTAATTTGATTTTTCTGGTTTTTGAGTATCAATTTCTATTTATCCTCCATATACAAAGTAATATTTTTTTATTTTATTTAATCATTTTATGATCTAGTTAATTTGAATTGATTTCTATTGATTATAATATATATAATTGATTATTCT
>DATFCH010000079.1:0-5106 GCA_035253345.1 Nitrososphaeraceae archaeon | reverse complement strand
TCTATATTTCATAATTAAAAATAATCTTGAGTTATTATAAAAGATTATACAATATATTATAATAATAAAGACATTATGGATAGTGAATTTTTATTTGAGAAAAAGAAAAGGTTAGAGAAAGAATTAGATAATAAAATTTCTAATGACTACCGGGTATTCATAGAGAAATCAAATGAATATTTACAAAAAACAAAAGAGAACACTAAAAAGTATTATCAAGATTTACTGTCTAAAGAATTAGATTCGATGGAAAATGCTATAAATTCAGGAAATACATTACAAGCAACAAGTCATAAGTTAACCGCAAATGTTTATGAATCTATTATTAAGAATCTATAATATAAAATATAATTAAATAATAAAGATAATCAAAAGATCAGTTTACTAAATTATTATACTATATCTGTTATGTTTTCTTTAATTATTCAATTTTTTTTTAAAAACAGCACTAAAATAACTTTAATGCATAATAATGTATTATATAGTTCAAAATATCTTATGATTATACCATATTAATAATAGTAGTATTTATGAATTTTTGGCAACAAAAATCATGAATGTAGTTTCTGTTATTCTGTTAACTATTAGTTTTCCTTTTATCTGGATTCACTTTTAGGGGAATTTTTTCAAAATATATCAGTATCTTTTCTTCAATCTCAGGCGCTTAACTATCGAATAAATTATTACAACCTCTTCGAGAAGAAAGGGCAAATAAAGTCTAATATACTATTTATTTGAATAAACCAAAAAAGAAACTTTCATCTTTATCAGAGTTCTTTACTTCAATTTTTGGATTTGATTTTTCAATGACTTTATTATTTGTATCATTAGGATCTAAATTTTGTTGTGGTTGTAAAGAAATAAGATCGCCTGTTTTGCTGTATTTGGAATTTTCACAATCATTTTGTGGAATTGTATCTCCTTGAGTTTCATTTAAATCTCTTATTATGTCATTACCTGTTCCACAACTGAAACTGTCCTTGCCAATTCCACCTGTAAGTGTATCATTACCTGCTCCTCCGATTAGGACATCCTTTCCTCTACCTCCATATAGTCTGTCATTTCCTTTTTCCCCCTCTAGATGATCATTTCCTGCCTTTCCCCATAGAATATCCCTTCCATCTTGGCCAAAAATTTTATCATTTCCACTTCCTCCACTAATATCATCACCCGCTTCTTTCCCGATTAGATTATCATTGCCGTCCAAACCATTGATATTATCTTTATTTACTGTACCAGTAATATTATCTGCCTTTTCGGTTCCATTGATTTCTTCTGTTATTCCCCATACATCAATTACAATATTGCTGTGTCTATATTGGGAGAAAATGTCTGTTGTAACTATTAAAAATAGAGACACAACTATAAATAACATAAAGAATTTTATACTAAATAAATTTAATAAACGATTTTTTGTAATAGAAACATTTAAAATTCTTTTATATTCTTTTATTTTTTTCATATCAATATATTAAAGTATTAATTAAAAGAATTATTGGAATAAACTTATGTAAAATTTTTATTATAATATTTAGTAATAATATTTAAAGTGGATTTAATACTGGAAAAGTTAAATCTAATCTATCAGAAGAAATTTTACCAACAGAAAATCAACAAAATAAATAAAAGGAGATAATTAAGAATTAGTATTATTTTTAGTCATTACATCAACCACACTTTAGACAATTCCCATCTTTTTGATTGGGATTCTTCTCTATACTATTTTGCAATAATTGTATATCAGAGTCTGCATTTGCTAATTCAACCGCTGGCACAACCACTAATCCCGCCGCTATAAAAGGGATTGCAACTTTACTCATAACAATATTGATTTTTTTTTAATGAAATTTTAAAACTAATCTATTTCATTAAGTATATTGATATTACTAAGTTACTAAACTTTCAAATGTTACTATAATACTATAAACAAAAATGATAATATTTTTAAAATCTGAATCAATAATTATAATTCATAGTATAACTCGATAAATTTTAAAACAAATCAATCAATTTCAAGATTGGAAAAGTATCTTCAGATATCAATAGTGTGGGATAATAATTATTCCACCTATTCAAATTTCTAAATTAGAAAATTTTTTCAAAGGAGTTAAAGAAGATTAAAGAAAAATAGTAGTAAGTTAATTGAAATAATAATATATTTTAAACCAAAAAAAAATCTTATACTGTAGAATATCTCATTTTATGAATGTTATGGTATTTTTTACCATTCTCCTTTAATATCACCATTTATTTATATTATAACAAATACTTTGAAATTATAGATTTAAAGTAATTTTAAGGTCACAAATGCTTAAAGGTAAAAGCAATGTAATTGATATGCTTTCGACATACATGCTACATTTGAAAAATATCTCGCTCATATTGTAAATAAATATTTATAACCAGCCATTTATCATAAATAACTTCTTTCTATATTATTAAACATTTTATATAATATTTCTAAATGATTAATCAAAATTTGTAAAGAGTCTATTCTTTTCTGTAATTGTTCTTGACTCATCTTAAGGTTATATTCATCTTGACATGTAAATCCTTCCTCTAAGCAAATTTTATATTCTTTTAATCGATTCCTTTGATTATACAAATCTCTTTCTACTATCTGTTTGATTAAAGTAATTTGAGAGTCAGTTAATTCAAACTTCATTACGTATATTATTTACTTTTTCTTCTATAAAAGTGTGGAAAGAAACATATATAATTCAATAATACGTTATTTGTGTTCTTAAAATAATTGTGATGAAGTATGAATAGGTTCGTATTATTGATCCAGCTGACCATGTATTAAAAGTCAAGAGTTTGTTAATAGTTTTATCCAATAACTCCTTTTATTTTTGGTAAAACTAGTCTTATTTTTGAATCAGTTTCATACAAATATATGGTTGAAGATCTAACATTGTTACCATTATTATAGTTGTTCTTATTATTAGCAACATATTCAACAATAAAATCGATATGACAATGCAACTTTTTATATATGCATAACAAAGATTATAATAAAGATTTTTTTTTCCTTGTTTTGAATTAGATAATCCCTAATTGAAATCTATGACCTTTTGGTTTATTTACTTTCGTTCCAACACTTAATACAGTAATAGACCTTCATATTTATAACTATTATTTATTTTCCATAGTAAAACTACGAATATCTTACAAATTCTCAAATTTGATAATTTACCTTTTATAAACAAATTCACTTGTTTCACATTTTATACCTTCAGTAATGATTTCAAGTCTATACATTGCTATTTCATCTATTAATTCATGTTGTATAACATTGTTCCCAGTAACTTCTTTTTTTTTGTGAAGTTCTTCTCTACTTTTGGTTAGTATTGCTAACTTCTTCCTTTTGTTGTTAAATTTTAATTTCTTGAAATGCGATTATGGCTCTTTAAATTCCAATCTATGATTTCTATATTTTTATAATAATATTTCGAGAAAGTTAGAATACTTAAGCGAACGCTCTCCTATTGTTTTTTGGGCTATCTCCAAAATATAACAAATAATTTTCAAACTTACAATATGCTTCGCATTCTGTAATAATCAGGTGATGTTATCCGATTGAGGTATATAGAGATCAATATCTGACGTATATTAAACAAAAATAGATTTTTATTAATAGAAGAGATACTTTCCTAGAAGTGGAGAGAGATAGATTATACAGAATTGTGTATGTTAGCTTACATGTCTAAAAATTGTTTGTTATTTCAATGTATAAAAAATTCGTAATAGTGTTTATTGACCTATCAAAAAAACTATAAGACATAATAGTAATATAAGATATTTTTAATTATAGTATCTTTGAAAAATCATAATAATAATAATTACATATTATTGGTGGATGATGAGAAAGACATACTTTTTCTCTATACAGAATGGTTGAAATTTGATGGTTACAAAGTAGTTTCTTTTGATAATCCTATTGAAGCTTTGAGTTTTCTTAACAAGAATGATAATATTTCTAATTGTTCTTTAATTATAACAGATTATAAGATGCCTCAAATGTCAGGTTTAGATTTAATAAAGAAAATAAGAGAAAATGATCATAATTCAAATATTAAAACTATAATAGTTAGTGCATACGTGAAGGATGATCTTTTAAAAGATAATCCCTATTTACAGAAAATTGATAAGATTCTTGAAAAACCTGTAGATATAGATACATTAAAAAATGAAATTAAACATTTTACTAATGATAGTATCCTTAAATTGTCTATTAAATTTAATTAATATAATAATTTGTTTTAATTGAATATTGTTTTTTTCCAATTTGTATTCAATTAAAATATCAGCATTGATTTAAATTCTATCAGCAATTAAACTTCTTTTATCTTTTATAAATAAAGATTAAAACAATAAGATTTATTTTATTACTTTTTATTGTTAATATATTGTCATAACTATACCAAAAAACTGTAAAAATAGTTTATATCTATTAATTATATATCCAATTAAGGATGCCCATATATTCTTATGACAAGATAGAACTAATTCTTATTATGCAGAACAGTTAAAACAATATCCGAAGATCTAACTCAGAATTTCAATAGTGTTATAATACCATCAAACAGGTGCTAGTTTTTCAATTTTTCCTCTTACTTTTCCCTTTGGTTTATCCTCTGTTAGTATATTTACATAGGCTTCTCCCTTCTTTATTTTCCTGACAAGATCATTTGTATTCTTTCCTTGTAGCGAACCTTTGAGTTTTTGTGAATTTATAATTCCATTACAAAGTGTTCCCATGATTACTTTATCTGATGGGATATCAGACTTGTACAATTCGGCAACTACAACCTTTTTTTCTTTCTCCATTTTTCTTTCTTCTCTTTCATTCTTCCGGAGTTTTCCTATATCAATCTGAACTTCTTTTATTTTATCCATATCTATAACGTTAACAGAGTATTTTAAATCATAATCTTTTTTATCTTTCTTATTAGTTGATTGAAATATTGCTAATGCAGTATCTAATGTATCTACTGCTGGCACCTGCTCCTTTCCAGTAAGTATTGCAGCAAAATCCACTATAATTTCTGTTTCCTTCTTCTCTAGATAAGTTATATCGGTAGGACGATTCAATATAATCAATAT
>DATFCH010000078.1:0-4756 GCA_035253345.1 Nitrososphaeraceae archaeon | reverse complement strand
TATATGGATTTTAATATTTTATTCTAGGCAAATACTAATTTAATATAAAATAAAAAAAATTGATAATAATAAAAAAATATTTTTTTATTTGTTTTCTTGTTGTCTAAAATATGGAATAACCTTTTTCCCAAACATCTCTATGCTTTTGAAATAACCTTCTCCCCAAAATCTTATAATAAAGTGATTCACACCAGCCTTCATAAACCGCTCTAACATTGCTATCACATCATCTGGCGTTCCTACTCCTATTGCTGTCCTTGCGACACTATCTGGAATTTTTAATGCTGCCTTCTTCATCTGTTCCATTAGTTCTGGTTTGTCCATGGTGTATTCTGTAAAGTATTTTCTAAAATCGAACTCTGAATCTTGTTCTATATTATGAACTTTAAGTAATTCCGGTTTATAAAGACTAACCTTTACAGCATTTTTCATCTTGTACCATGCTTCTTCTCCATCATCAGAAAAATAGACATCTACATCATTTGCATACTGAAAATCTGAAATATCTCTATCAAATTTTTTTGCATTCTCACGAATTACATTAGCATGAGTTTTAAATAATTCTGGGGTATAACCGATTGGAATCCACCCATCACCATATCGCGCACATAATTCAAGAGTTTTCGGTGCACCTGCAGCTATATATATAGGAGGCCTTGGTTTCCTTATGGCTTTCGCCTGAAGACAAGCATTAACTAGATTATAATATTTTCCAGTATAGTCTACTTTATTATCAGGATCGGACTGAAATAGTTTCTCAATAACTTCAAGTTGTTCCTTTAGTTTAGTTACTGGTTTATTAAATTCAATTCCAAAATCAACAACATTTTGAGCCTCACCAGCGCCTATTCCTAAGATACCTCGCCCATTAGTTAATCTGTCAAGAGTAACAGTAGAAAGAGCAATTGTTGATGGATGGCGTCTAATAGCATCAGTTACACATGTTCCTAACTCAACATTTTTTGTCAGAGCACCTATAGCTGCAAGCATTAGCCATGCATCATTTACAACAGCGTTTTTCCATTGAGGGACATTTGTATGATCCATTGCCCATATAGAGTCATAATCTAATCTATCTGCCATCTGACAAGCTGTAATCACTTGATTTTCATCTAAACCCATTCTAGCTACATTAAGACCTTGTGTGAATCCAAATTTTGTTCTCATTTTTGCAATCCTCCTCCTTTCACTATTGGGAAATGTATTCCATGATACCAATAGTTAATTCTACCCATACAAATTAAAAAAATTGAAAGTTGTATTTAACCATTTCATACTTTGATATTTTCAAATTCCTAATTTTATAATTTTTTCAAAGAAAACTTATATTATTTTTATTCTTAATACAGTTAGATGTTATTACCTTCCGAAATTGAGGCAAAGTCACTAATTCCTGCTATTCGAGCAATATTAGCAAAAAAATTAATTAATGAATATAAAATGAAAGAGGAAGTGGTGGCAAAAGTCCTTGGCGTAACTCAAGCTGCGATTAGTAATTACATAAGAGGAACAAGAGGAGATACGGAACTTATCAATAAACTTTCTTCGATACCTGAAGTTATAGGTAAAGTTGATGATATAGCACAAGATCTTGTTGCAAATAAAGCCTATACACCCAGAACTATGTCTAAATTTGTAGAATTATGTAACTTTATGAGATATTCATTCATCATTTGTGATGTTCATCATAAAATAGAGGCAAATATTGACGAACAGGTTTGTGAATTATGTAAGGACAACCTGATAGGAACAAAATTTTAACTTGTTAAAAAAATTAATAGTATGTTCTACTGAGATTTATTCTTATTTATAATATTTATTACGGAACCTATTACTTCATAACCACTAACTGTACCAATCTTTCCTTTCTTAGCAAATTGTTCAGTAAACCTCCTATCATTATTATTATTATTATTGTTATTATTATTGTCATTACCTCCCTCAGAATCATCATTTAATACCGAATTTCCTGAAACTAGTAAAGGAACTGGATCATCAGAATGGCTTTTTTTAATGCATGGAGTAGAATGATCTCCTGAAACAACTATTACAGCATTTAGGCCTTCTATATGCTTTAATAAAGTTCCAAAAAAATCCCTATCTATTTTTTCTATATTTTGTTTTTTTCCTATTGCGTCTCCATCGTGTCCAAACTCATCTGGTCCTTTTATATGAACATATATCATGTTATAATTTTCTAATTCGTTAGCAGTAACCTTAGCTTTAGTTTGATAATCATCTATGTTTCCTGCTCGTATAGATTTCATTCCGAGTATCTTTGAAATGCCAATTTCTACGGGCATATCCACGATACATGCTACGTTCATACCATATTTTTGCTGAATAGGATCATAATTAGGAATAGCATTGCCCGCGTCTCTAACTAAAATACAATTCATAGCATTAAGATTTCTTTCGTTTCTGGCTTTGTTTATTGGATGGTCTTTTAGAATGGAATAAACTTGTTGCGTGAAATCATTGATTAAATCAGCAGTTATTTTTGAAGATTCATTATCTTGTTGTTGTTGTTGTTGTTGAGGAATAGACCTTTGTACTTTCATTTCAATATTACCTTGTTTTGCAATCCCCATCCCATTTACTTTGTCATATGCTGGATCGGTATTTGTTATCTCCTCAGATAATTTTATTTTAGCGTGTCTAAATCTTATAGTAACACGATGTGCAATTGTAGGCATTACTACTACAGAGGCATTAGGATCTTTCAATGATATTTTTGAATTCAAAGTATCACAAATTGCCTGAGCTTCCTCGTTTGCAATCACTCTGCCAGCTCTTCTATCTATTATATTTTGATTTTCATCTATTGTTGCAAAGTTTCCCCTTAAAGCTAAATCTCCATCTTTAAATTCTAATCCACAACCTATAGACTCAACAATACCTCTTCCAACATACGGAGTATCCTTAAAATTATATCCTAACATATTGAAAACAGCTATATCAGATTGAGGAGCGATTCCTTTTCCTACGGTTATTACCTCGCCTAATAATCCATGTTTTGCCAAATAATCTAAATTTGGTGTGTAAGAAGCCTCCAATGGAGTTTGATTATTGATTGAAGGATGAGGAAGATCTCCAATTCCATCAAGAAGTACATATACTATTTTCAAGTTATTATTTTGATTTATAGAATTGCTCACAAGATCAAGAGTTTTGTTTGGTAAATTTATTTTTATTTAATTCACTAATAAAAAACCTTAGTGTGTGGTATTTTTATTTCTGTTTATTAGCTCCACTATTATCTCCTTTTTTCCATACTTGAATCTGTCCACCATAAACTTCGTTGTCGTAAACAAATGATGGAATTTGAGAATAAAAGCCTTGTCTACCAGAACTAAATGTCTTGCTAACAAGAGGAATTTCATATTTTTTTCCATCTGGCATTGAAATTACGGCCATTACAATTCTTTTATTTAATTGATCATTATCATTATCCATTACGATCAATTATTACAAATAATAATAATAATATAAAAACGATTTTCCTTTAATCCTAGTTAAGTTTACCATATCAGAAAAAGTTTTAGTATACAGTATGTAATTCATAGTAATTGAAAATTAGATTTTTTTCTTGGTATTTTATATAAATTATTCAGATTTAAACAATTTTATATTATAGCATGAAATCAGTATTGTGGATTCCCTAGAGTACTACAGACAAGCTGGTAAAATCGCTGGTTCAATTAGAGAAATGACTAAAAGAAAAGATTACATTGGTAAAACTTTAGGTGAAATATGTGAAGAAATAGAAAGGGATATCCGAAACAGAGGTGGTTTTCCTGCATTTCCTGTAAATGTGAGCTTGAATGAAATCGCGGCTCATTACACAGCAGAACCTAATGATCAAAATGTTGTTAAGGATGGTGACGTATTAAAAATCGATATCGGTGTTCATGTAGAAGGTTACATTGCAGATACTGCGGCCACTATTTCTTATAATAATGATTACCATTCTCTCGTAAAGGCATCAGAAAATGCATTAAATGAAGGGTTAAAAATAGCGAAACATAAATCCAAATCAAGTGACATCGGAAAGGCTATAGAGAATGCAATCGTTAAGAGTGGATTTCTTCCTATTAAGAATCTAAGCGGTCATTCTCTAGAACGTTATACAATTCATGCTGGAAAATCTATTCCGAATATCCAGTCTTTGGGGTCTTTTATGTTGGAATCTAATCAAGCATATGCAATCGAACCATTTGTTACATTAAAAAAAGGAATAGGAGTAGTTTATGAAGGTAAAATAGCAAATATTTTTGCCATTATATCAAGAAAACCGACCAAAGATCGGGAATTAGATAATCTTTTAAACGAAATTTGGAGTAGATTCAACACTCTCCCATTTGCATTGAGATGGTTATTAGATAAATATGAAGAAAAAGATGCCCGACTTTTATTAGATTCGCTCAAAAAGAAAAAGAACATACATGCTTATCCTATTTTAGTAGAAGGGAAAAATATGATGGTTGCACAATCCGAACATACAATCATTCCTGGAGAATCATTTACAGAAGTTATTACTGTATAAGATACAATAAAAATACATAGCATTTGTATATCTATTGAAAATGTTAAAATTAACCTAAAAATTGTATATTCTTTAGACGGGGTCGTTGTCTAGCTTGGTATGATGCCAGCCTTGGGCGCTGGAGTTCGCCGGTTCGAATCCGGCCGACCCCAGTCTTTAGTTAATCTTAAATTCGTAAATGATACTCATATTGTGACTAATTATATTCTA
>DATFCH010000077.1:0-4921 GCA_035253345.1 Nitrososphaeraceae archaeon | reverse complement strand
CAGTATTTTTTGGAGCAACTGGAATAGCAATTATCAATTTTTTGAATTTGTGTTCTTTCCTATTTTTTATCCACCTCGCTGCAACAATAAGAGTAGCTCCTGATGCTGCACCATCATCAACAAGAATTACTGTTTTATTTTCATCATTGATTTCATTGCTATAATTTAATAGATTTTCAGAATTTCTATATAGGAGTGCCCTTCTCCTTATTTCATGCAATTGTCTTTCTTTTTCTTGTTCTATGTATTCTTTTGAAACGGAAAGAGCATCAACAATTCTATTATCTAGAAAGATGCTTTCATCTTCCATTATAGCACCAAATGCATTTTCTGGATTGTGCGGTGTTGCTAATTTTCTTGGAAGTATTACTTCAAAATTTTCTGTTTTCAATTTTCTGGCTGTAATATCTGCAACTATAATACCACCACGCGGAATTGCTAAAATTATGACATTTTTTATTTTCTCTTTCTTTTTAAAATAATCCATTATTCCAGCTGCTAATATATTTGAAGATGCAGCTCTATCTCTTATTTGTAATTGAATTTTATCTTTTAATATATCAAATAAAATTGTCTATTTCTACCTAGTTGATGGTATCAATTTATCTATATATTTTTTCCTATATGTGTAAATTAGGATGTTAAAGAAATTTGTTAAAGCGGGAGGTAGAATGCAAATCATCAATAAAAATAAAGATAGGTTCTGTATAATTAACAAAAGTGATAAAGCAATTAATCCAAAAAATTTAGAATAAAAAAATAGTATATATTTTAATTAATTCCAAAGCACTTGATATAGACTTGCTTTATACACTACTTGTATCTCTTTTCTTTTCTTAATTGGCAATTCTAGTAGCTTCTGCAGTCTGTAGTACTAGAAAGTCTATCGCTACTATTGATATACTACCAGTCACTATTGCCATAATAATAGATAATAATTTTCTCATTACTATATTTATGGATACATATAATTAAAAACATTTTGATAGGAAAATAATGATTCGTAGAAAAAGTTTTAATATAGTAATCTTATTAAGAACATATTTGTTAACAATTTCCAAAATAAATAATTACCAAATATCATAAATAATACCAATATCATATAATCATTATCATTATACAACTCTTATATGATGATGATAGTAGGATGATGAAAATAAGTCGTTCCAAAATGATGACAGGAGTTTTGTCTGGAGTTCTTTTGACTGAAAAACCAGACTAGAGGACATGTATGATAGTAGTACCTGAGCCTCAATTAACTTTCTGTTGTTAATATCATAATCATTCTATATTATTGTTAATTAATCTTCGAAAATTTATCGATGCCTGAAAAGTAAAAAAACCTTTATCTTTTTACTTTCATATTATTTATATGAAAACTGCAAGACTTTATGAATATAGACGTCAATTGAAAATAGAAGATATCAAGATTCCAAACAATGTGGATGGAGAACAAGTTCTAGTAAAAGTTGGTGCAACTGGATTATGTCATAGCGATTTACACATTATTAATGGTGATTTAAGAAATATTCTTCCTCTAAAATTGCCCCTTACTCTCGGACATGAAATTGCTGGATATATAGAACAAATAGGCGGTAATGTTCCACAAGGTATATTTGAAAAAGGAGATTTAGTAGTCATTTTCTCTGGATGGGGTTGTGGTGTTTGTATATATTGCAAGAGAGGAGATGAACAATCTTGTATTTCAGTTAAATGGCCAGGTATAATGAATGATGGAGGATTTTCAGAATATGTTATTGTACCATCTTATAGATTTCTTCTTAAGGTCGACAAAAAATATTCAGTCCCAGTCCATGAATTAGCTCCTTTAGCTGATGCAGGACTTACTCCATATAGAGCTATAAAAAAAGTTAAAGAATTCCTTGGCCCTGGTAAATCTATTGGAATAATTGGAGTAGGAGGACTTGGTTCTTATGGTGTACAGTATGCAAAGATTTTTTCAGCCGGTGCTTCAGTAATTGCTTTTGGAAGAAATAACCAAAAGTTAGAGTTAGCACAAAAATTTGGAGCTGACTATGTTGTTAATATCAAAGATAAAGATATTGAAAGCATACAAAAAGAAGTCAATAGTATTACAGATAATAAAGGTATTGATATTATGTTAGATTGTGTTGGTCTTGAAGAAACAAATAGTATAGGATTAAATCTACTTTCTAAAGGCGGAACCTTCTTAATTGCAGGATTATTAGGTAATATGATAAAAATACCAACCATTTCAACCGTTGTTAATGAATTAAAAATAATTGGTTGTTTATGGGGAAATTATAATGAGCTCAGAGAAGTTATTGAATTAGCAAAAAAAGGAATGATAAAACATCATACACAAAAATTCAATTTGTCTGATATCAATGAAGCTATAGATTTATTAAATAATGGTAGTATAGTAGGCAGGTCAGTTATAATTCCTTAACAAATAACGTATCAATAAGCTATACTAAGAAATGATAAAAATTGAGTTTCTTATATAATAGACCAAAAACTTTCCCAGTTTTGTCAAATTTTTATTAATTGACAAGGGTTTTGTTGTCAATTGCCGCCAAAAAATATCAGTAATATTTATCATAAGATTATTACTAATAAATAAAATATAATATTATTATGTATTTCATATTATGTAATTATTATAAATAAAAATGTATATAACAATTACAATGGAAAACGATAAAGACATAAAAATCGAAACAGATGAAGATGTAGGATTAGATGATAAAATCAAAGCTGGTGCAAAAGCACTAGGTAAAAAAATAGAAGACCCAGATAGAGATACTGGTGAAGAATATGAAGCAGAAAAAGCCAAAGAAAGAGTTGTTGATTGAAAATGATACATAATAAATTATTATTGATAATACCAGCAACAGCAGCAACAACAATCCTTGTAACCATTATTACTTTAATGACATTTACCATTCCAACATTTGCTCAATCTGAAGGAGCAAATCAAACTTTGCAAGATGCGGGTCAATCTGCAAATCAAACTGGTGAAAACATGCAACAAGGTGCCAATCAGACAGGAGAAGCAATTCAAGGAAATGCTAGTGAAATAGGCTCTAAAATAACAGAAGGAGCGAAAAATCTAGCTGAAAATATTGGTGAAAAATTACAAGATTTAGCAAAATAAATAACTTTTATTTTTATTTTAATAAAGTATCTATGTACCTAGTGAATATATTTATTTGATACTTCTTTGATTTTTTTGCTATTAATAATTATTAGCTATAACAACTACACATAACTCTCAAATTATTATTAACAATATTATCTAAAATTGTATAATGACCAATGGAAATCGAGGATTATCCTATGCGGATAAAGAAACAAGAAAAAGAGTAGCAAGTCAAGGTGGAAAATCTCCTCATGATACAAGAGGATTACAAGCAGCTGATAAAGAAACAAGAAAAAGAGTAGCAAGTCAAGGTGGAAAAACATCTCGAAGTAGAGTAAGAAAGAGCAATTAATAACAAAATAAAGAAGTATATCTTTTGATAGTCAGAAAGGTCTACTCTTAATTTTCCAAGATTATATTAAATATTTCCAACATATTTCGATTGAAAAAGCATTTTTAGGTTGTTTAACATGGTTATTTAGAAAGTGAAATATATCCAAAATTTGTAAAAAAAACAGAAGTTATTACAAGAAGACAGTTTTATACAGATACTGATTATTTTATCGACTAGATGATTAATCTTCACATGAACATTTCTTTTACAATAATCTAACTTGTTTAATATTATTTATTACATTTGATATAATGACAATGGCTGAAAATGTAGTCAATAAGTTGGTTGAATATATAAAAGATATAAAAAGTGATACAAACACGTCTATAGTCATAGGATTATTTGCACTAATTGGATTTATTATCCTGGTATATTCTATATTTATTTTAATCTTTAGAGACCCATCTGTATTAGGAGCAAATATTGTTGTTGTTGCAATATTTGTTTTATCTTTTACTTGGGTAGCAATAATTATGAGTAAGAGAATGCTAAACAAATAATATTCTTATTCTTAGTGGTAAAAAGGTAGAGTATTTTATAATTATAATTTGCAAAAGGAATTGTATTGAAATTTCCATACCATATTACTGAACCTAATGAAAATTAATCTATTAATTTACAATGATTTTATTAAAAATAAGTTTCTAATAAAAGCTAAATACTAGTTAGTATACATACAATAATAGACTCGTTTTTGCATTCTTGATATTGCTCTTGACTGGTTCCGTACTGGTATAGGTGTCAATATACATTATTCAAAAATCACTTTCCTTATTCAAAAAAATATGACAACGAGGATTACTGCTTATGACATAATATTTTTTAAATTATTTTTTTTAATTGCATTAAATGTCTTGTAAGGTCTGTGGAGCCGATTCAGTAGCAAAAATTATACTATTTGAAGGAATCGAAGAAGCACAAGTAGAGTATTGTTCAGCCAAATGTTTTAAAAAATCCTAACCTTTTTTATTGCATACAAATATTTTTTAGATGTTGGAAGTTTAACTATTGATACAGTAATTTATTATACATATCTATAATTATCATTACTAATCTAAAATTTATTTTTCAATAGAAATGCAACTATTGATGTTCCAATAAATGGTGCAGTAAGATAAAGCCATAAATCTACATAGTAGCCAGACACAATAGCAGAAGCTAAAGAGCGAGTAGGATTCATAGAAGCGCCATAGATTAAACCAAACAAAAAGATATCTAAACCGACAATTCCACCAATTGCTATCTTTTTAGCGAATATTATTTTTAAGTTATTAGAAAATATTTAAATAAAATATATTGATAATATAGTTAATTAAATTGAACAACTTGGCGACTATTATAGGTATAGCTATTGTTACACTTCTCTTAGCAGGTCCAGTCTTTTTGCAAACAGAAAATATTTT
>DATFCH010000076.1:0-5503 GCA_035253345.1 Nitrososphaeraceae archaeon | reverse complement strand
AGTTATTCCTGTTACTAAATTTAGTTCTGTAAACTCATATCAATGAGAATTATATGCGGATTTGTCTAATGCTCAATTCTCCGATTTGTATTCTTATTTATCTGGATATTACAGATATCCCTATATTCCTTTATGATTGTTAATAATTTAGTCTATTATAAAGTTGTGCATTTTTAAATTTGTTATCATTTGCTAAAAGTTTATAATATTATTCTATATCTGGTGTTTTTTTGTATTGCTATAGTAAATTGTGTCTTTAAAGATATGATCAATAGATGTATACTAAAAGCCTAACAAAAGAAATCTACCATATTTTAATTATTAATAACTTCATAGTTGACCTTAATTTGAGTTAATCCGGAAGAGCACGATGAAAAAGAACAAAACTTTATATTTTTAGAAAAAAACTTGATAAATATCCAATATCCATCAGATATACAGAGTCTCTTTCCTGAAGTAAGTCCAAAAACATTGTTTTGAGGCAGATCAATTTCAAAAAAGGAGGATAATACTCTATATTTTTCAAGCCCCTTATTGATGGTTAATTCATTTATAGTAAATTCAAGGGAACCTATAACATTCATTCTTTGTTGTGCAACTTCCTTTAATTCTTTAGCAGTATTCCCATCCTCTCCCTGTATAGAAATCCAATTGATTATTGGCATAAATATTGCTTTACCAAATGGAATAGTGATTTTGCGTATAGGTATGGCTTCAACACCTTCAATGGTTTGACACAGAAAAAATACGTTAGGATATATTTGATTGATATGAGCATTCGTACCTATCCAATCTAATGCCGGATTATTTTCTTTTGGAATTGATAAAAGCCATTGCCACCATCTAATACTCCATTCACCATATGTGATTCCATAAGGTTCAGAATCAATTGGATAAATATAGTATTGAGTTAACAAATTATCAAAATATTACTTAATTATAGTTATTAAAGTTAATGTATATACTATAGTGTGCGTTACTGGAAATCTTTAAATTATGATAATCTATATAAAATTTTTATATTCGAAAATATTAAGTTATGCTCTGTAGACTCTAATAATGACTAAATGTATTATTCTGTGAACATTTTATGTTATATTTTTCAACCTCTATGCTATAACTAAATACTAATAGATTTATTTCTGTATTTTTGCCCTTATTTATTTGAAATCTATTCTATATCTCGACGTTTCTATGGTTAATTAGTTACCGAAAGAATTCTTGACCAATCTCTGAAATTTTTTTAAAAGGAATTGGTGGAATATAATAATATCCTCCACCTAAATTTGTATTATTAAATGATTCTTTTATAATGGTCTTGTCTTTCAACTCATTTTCATCATATTTTTCATTTGTAAAATTTGAAGCATAATTATTAGTGATAGGTTTTTTCTTTATTGATTCAAATGTTTCTTTTATATCCTTTTGAAAACTAATGAAGAGAAGACCTGATCTTAGATTTTGATAAATTCCTTCCATATAGAGATAACCACGTCTGAAGATAAGTCTTTGGTTATTAGGTTGCCTAGGATTTGCTGTTCTTACATGTGAAGAAGTTGGACAATCTCTATTAATATTTCTATATCTTAAATCATATGGATTAAAGAAATTTTCTTTAGGATTTTTTTGATGATTAAGTATTTGCATCCATCTTTTTAATGCTTGATTTCGCTTTTCTTCATTACTGGAGCGAAGATCTGCAACTAGTCTCTGTTCAATATCAGGAGAAAGAGATCCTAATAGCAACCCAGTAGCCTTACTTCTACCTATAAGTTTCTCATGGGTTGGTAAATCTAGTTTATACCACTCTTCTAAATTATGTTCAATTTTATTAAATACCATATAGGTCGCATCAGCAGGTTCATTCATATCTTTATTTGAAGTGGTCCAAATTACATCATTCTTTATCCTATCAGGATTAGAAATTCCATCATAAAATCCTTTTATGTTTCTTCCATCTGTTCTCAAAAAACCTACATGGAGATCTGTTATTTTAGCCCATTCATTAATTCCTTCTAGTATATCCAGAATTAAAAGATTAGAATTAGATAACTTAGTTGAATTCCTTTCTAAATAATCATTGTCATAAAATAAATATGAGTCATTTTGTAATATCATTTTATTCAATGAGTATTTTGATGAGCAAATTTGGATAATGATATCTGTTTGAGATAATGAATATCGTGAAAAGTCGCCAGCAGTAGAATAATTAGGCATATCAATAAGCTTCTTTGGACATTTATTCATTAGACCTAGTTTTTGAAAGAAACTCCTACCAAATCCAATAGTAGCAGAAAAATTAAAAACTGATAGAGGTGACATAACTATGGTATCTTCAATCAATTCATTTGTTTTGATAACTCCTGAATCTATATTCTCAAAGAATGTGCACAAACGTTTAAGTCCATTGCTTATAACATTCAAATTTATTGGCAAAACATTTAATCTAACAATAAGAAGATTTTCTTGCTTGGTATGAGTTGGAAAAGCAATCCCAGCTTGCTTACTTTTTTGTTCTATCATATGTTTTTCTTCGTATTCTCGTCCTGTTGTTGTTTGATAAAATGTTTCTTCTGATTTCACTAAGACAATATGTTATTAGATATACTTAAGCACTATGGTATTTGAGAAAGTAATATAATATATTTAGCCTATTTCTATATTATTTTAATTACTTTATAGTAAATGTTCGAAGTAAGATCTAATCTATAAAAAATCTACCGTAATCCAAAACATTATTTTCAATCTGTTTTAATAATTTCTTAGATTGTTATTTTTTAATATGATATTTACCTTTACTAATTATTTATGTACATAATATTAAAATACAATATTCCTAGAGACTAATAATATTCATTAATATAACTGATGGTACACCTTTTATTTGAATACAATAAGATAAAATAAAATTAAGATAAAATAAAATGTTATAATATGTTATAGAAGTTATTCTCTTTTATAATTGTGTTGCTTCTTCTTTCGTTACTTTAAAATAGATAGTATCACCGTTAAAATGATCTACTAAATTCTTTGGAATATCTTATATTGTAATAATTCTGTCAGGACGCGTGCCTCCCATGATCTTTCTTGTTATTCTTTTTGTAACTATGTGGATTCTCTCCAACTTCTATAATTGTACCAAGATAATTATTCATTTCCAATCCATTTGCGTTTTTGTTAATTATATTCTCAGGGGTATAGGAGGTAAATGTATGTGACATATGCTAACTCATATATGTTCTATTTAAATAATTTGGCAATTATTAAATACAAAATATTTTTGTATAAGTAATTTTTTTAAATTGTAGAGATATACCTTGTATTGTAATTTAATTAATAAATGTAATACATTGTAAACTGATTGAGATAATTTTTAGTAGAAATAAATTTTATTATGTGATATAAAAAAATAACTCATAGTAATTTTTCGGCGCCGAAAATATTTAATTGTAATATTAATCTATTAATTTAAAGAAATAGATGAGTCCTATTCTAATCTAGCATAATTATTAGAGAAACCAAAAACATCCCAAATAATATTTATTTATACTTTGATTATTTTACACTTCACAGTTTTAGATATCTGTTAGTAATTTTTTATCTAATTTAATGTAGCAATATATCCTTATTTTAAAAGTTAAAAAATACTTAAAATATCTACATTCATCTTAGGTGAATAAGTAAAGAATTAATTCTTAATTATTCTTATCATATTGTAATACCAAAAATAATACACGATAGAAATAGAGTTAAATATAAAGGTAACATAACAATTTTTAAAATTCTAAACCTATATACCACATGATTCAATTAAATATATTTGCAAAAACCAATAATATTAGCCCTAGAGAAGCTATAAACCAATTTTTCAATGATTTAGGTGAATACGATAATATTGTAAGTTCAAGAATAGAGCAAAAGATTTGCAAAAAGAAGTTGCTACTTTAACTCTACAGATAAATAATAATAGGACAACACTCTTGGCTCAACAACACATGGGAGGAATATTTCAAAATCTTTTAAGAAGAGGAATATCAGAAAAAGATATTGAAAGTATTAATTCTTTTGTATCATTAGGTGAATTTGAATATTATGATAATGATAATAATAAGATTGTACTTGATAAATAATCATTAATAAATGAACTTTTAAAATATCGAAATAAAAAATTATTAATTCAATCATTAGAACAAAAACAAATACATTTAACAAATAATATTAAGGAATTTGAAGATCAAAAGCAATAATAGAAAATTATATGATCTATCTATTTATTTTACTATCTAATTTACACTGGATTCAAGCAATACTAAATAAAGTAAATATTGCTTTAGAAAATCCAAAGTCATTATCAATATTATTATTATCATTATCATGACCATCATATTTTATCTTTTTAACCAAAAGATGATGATAAAGACTTTCAAATATATGATGATTCTCCAAATTAATTAAAATTATATATATTATCTTGTTTAAAAAGGCTCAATGGTGTATTGTATTGTATTTTATTTATTTTTCTAGAGAGATAGAATATTATATATATTTAAATTACCATTTAAAAGATTATAAAAAACCTTTAAAGTTAGTAAACTAAAATAAAATTATGACTAGTACTATAGATAACAATATTAAAGTTATTGAGTTAAATTTAAGGGATTATAAAAATAGAAATGGTTATGATCCGCATTTCCTTGAAAAAGAAATTCCATTACCTGGTATTTCTGATGTATTAACAAATGATATAGTAAAGCTAAAAAATAGTAATGATGGTGAATTAAAATACACTAATTTTTCTCTAGTAATGTCAAAATCTAGAAAATTACCATTTTTTACAGCTGTAAATATAGATGGTTCACAAATGAAATTATTAGAACGCACAAGAGATGCTTGGTATTATGATCCTAGAATTGAAAAGGAATTTCAGTATGGGCCAGGTCTTTATTCCAATAATGATTTAGACCGTGGACACCTGGTAAGAAGACTTGATCCAGTATGGGGTCCTAACTTTAAAGATGCTAATGAAGATACCTTTCATTTTACAAATTGTTCCCCTCAACATAAAAATCTAAATCAAAAGACTTGGTTATATTTAGAAGATTATATTTTAAAAAATACAGATATACATGATCTCAAAGTCAATGTTTTTACAGGACCAATATTCAATAATAATGATTTAATTTATAGAGGAAAATATCTTATTCCAGCAGAATTCTGGAAAGTAGTTGCAATTATAAAAAATGATGATAAAAAATCTATTTCTGCTACTGCATATTTACAAACACAAAAACAATTAATAGAAAATCTTAAATTTGTTTTTGGTGAATTTAAAACATATCAAGTTCAAATAAAAAAAATAGAATCATTAACAGGATTGGATTTTGACTATTTACGTAATTTCGATCCACTATCAAAAGTAAAAGGAATCCCAATAAAGATGATAAATACTGAAAATGATATTGTTTTCTAAAAGGTTAAACATATTTCAATTTGTTAATATTAA
>DATFCH010000075.1:0-2312 GCA_035253345.1 Nitrososphaeraceae archaeon | reverse complement strand
TATACTGACTAACATAACTTCGCTAATCTGTCTTCCTAAATAGATACTTGATAATATCCAGATTGAATCTTGTATTCATATAGTAACAACAAATTTTGTATTTTAGAGAATTAAATGTTGGATGATAAGTAGAAAGTATATGATACTTCCCCTGTCTCCAGCATTTTTCTACTGCATTAAAGTCTGGAGATCCAACTGGAAAATACTCTAATCTGATAGCATCCTTATGTTGTGCAAGATAATTTTTTGTTATCTTTGAACAATGTGGTGTTGCTCTATCAACAAATATTATGCATTTCCCAAATCTTTTCTGGATTTGTTTTAGATAATCAATGAATTTATTGCTGTTAAATTTATCATATTGTTTGAATAGCTGTTTACCTTCAAGAGATAGACTGCCAAATACTATTGTTTTCCTTCTCGGTCCAGTAACTGTAACTATTGGTCTTTTATCTGCATAAATCCATTTCTTTTCTTCTTACTATATAATCGTAAACAAATATTGATTCATCCTGTACAATTACATTCCAACCCGTTTTTAACTTGGATAGAATCTGTTTTACTCTTTTTTGAATTTCCTTTTCTCTTTTACTGATGCAGAGTTTACAAATCTTTTTTGTGGTACTTTAGGTTTGAATCCCCATTTATATAATAAACGATAGATATGTACTTCATGGTATCTTACTCCAGTTTTTCTGTATATCAGATCCATGACTTGTCTGAAATCCCATCCAGCAGTATTGCTATCTACTAATTCTTGTCTTATCTTTACCATTACATCTTTGGGTATATCTGTAGGTCTACCTGTTCTTGATTGGTCTTTCAATCCATCCAGTCCATCCTTATCAAATCTATGTAACCATTTGTAAGCCCACCATCTTGATCTATTTAATTCATTTTCTGCTACTGATGCTCTTCTTGTTTGTCTATTTTGACACGTCTTATAAGGAGTATTCTTTCCTTTACATTGCTGTGCTTTTCTTTCTTGTAGGCATTATTTATAATGGTAGTATTGATTAACACCTTAAGTAAAACTGACTATATGTTAAGAAGCTAAATTGATTGTGGTAAAAGTAATTAGATAATAGTATGAATTTATGTTAGTCAGTATAGTTTATTAAAGTATACGCTATATTTTCAATATCTTATGTACTCTGCTAATTTAGAAGTTTACCCTTACGAACTTAATCATCGACATTTTTAACTCAAAAAGGTTATTTATCCTCTTTTCTTCTTGCTTTCCTAAAACTTGAAGCTAATTTGTCATAACTATGTTTATATTGGTAAAAGCAGTTTATTACAAAACTACTACTAATTCAAACTAAATAAAAAATATTTGAATTTGAAATAGAGATGTACCTATTATTTCATAATCTATCAGTACGAATATTTCATCATCTTCTTCCTCTGTATCTGTTTGTGTTTCATCTCCTGCTTGTTGAGTGCTAAATTCAAAGACCTTGCTCTCATCCTCAAAACTGCCAGAAGTTCTCAATGATACAGTGATCATAGGAATGCTAATTCATCTATAACATCCCTAATGTTAGGAATTAACACTAACATTTCTAAAAAGCTCTTAATAACTATATTAATAGGATAAACACATGTTTCAACATCATGATGAATATGAATTCAAAAAAATTATCGATGAATTTATACTCTCTTCCTCAAATAATAAATTAATAAAAAATATAGATGTTGAGGCTTTCAAATTAGGAATTTCATTTTATGAAATGATATTCATATTAATTCGAAAATATGCTATTCATAACAGAGATATTAACGACATACTTAAACAAATATAGATATTTATCTACGCATAATAAGTTTCTAATAATAATGAATATATGAGAAATGATAATAAATTACACTAGATTTTTAGATTCATTCATTTTCCTTTAGAAAACAATAATTTCCTCTGCCTTGACTTCCATTTTGAATACAATTCGTGCGATAGGATTAATGATAATTAGCCTTTAAATTAAATATTAGTTCTATTAATTGAATCCTATGACATTGCCTAAAGGATGAAAAAAGGAATCAACTACTGCTACTACAATAAAAAAGAAAATTTTACTGAGCAGAAAGAACAAAGTGGCTCAAAGAATAATCAAACAAGTTCTATAATACCTGTTGCTGATAAAATAAACATTCAAGAGGCTTTGTAGAATCCATCTCATAACAATCAAATTTATCATCCTATGAACATTGTATGCTATACATATGAATGTCAATTCTCTATTTTGCATTCTTATCGATCTGGATGTTATGTGTTCTCCAAACAGCCTTTTTATGACTGATATAATTGTCTC
>DATFCH010000074.1:0-2186 GCA_035253345.1 Nitrososphaeraceae archaeon | reverse complement strand
GACAAAAGAGTTTACAAATAAACTAAACAATTATGTTAACACTTTACAATCTGACAATATTAATAAAATTATTACAGATAAAATAGAATTAGAGATGATCTAGAGAAGGCTAATAAAAACTTCTCTATTGATTGGATAATTGTTATGCTCCACAAGCCACTATACTCTTCACTTTCAAGTCATATTCAAGAATATATTAGGAGAGATAAATATCAGCCTATCTTTGATAGATATGAAGTTGATATGGTATTACAGGGTCATAATCATCTATATAGAACATTACCTCTAAAGTTTAATCCTAATAATATTAGCAAACCAATTGTTGTATATCATTCAAATAATAATAATACTAACAAATTTCTTAATCCAGAAGGCTCAATTTATTCAGTTATAGGTCTAGGAGGAAGAGGCAGTCATATATTTTTAAATCAACCAGAATTATGTAGTAAAACAACATAATGGATTTGGATTCCTTAGTATTGGGATCAATGGAAAAGAATTAGATGCAATATATTATGATATAGGATATAAATGTAAAGAGGAAAAACCAAAAGAAAGTGATTTAGATGAAGGAGATTTTATAATATTTGATATGTCATCGCGTAAGATTGATAAAAGTAAAGATCCTTTAAAAATAATTGACCACTATAGCCTATTCAAATAAGATATATTTATATATACTAATTTTTCTAAATTAGAACTACAAAGACTTTTTTAAAATTATAACGAATAATTTTAATTGGTAATCGACTATAATATATTTTAGTCATTCTAGGAAGATGTCAAAATTTTTCAAAAAAATAATTTAAGTTACTACTACAGTACCTCTTGCTATTCCATTTCTTGTTTCGTCCGGAGTAGATACATTTGGATAGGTTATACCTTTAATATGGATCGCTATTTGATAAATTCCTTTTGATGGAAATTTGATTATTTGAGAATCTTTTGCATCATTTGCAATCAAGTTTAGTTTTTCGATAACTTTAGTTCCAGACTCGTCAGATACTATTATATCGTATTTGATATTACCACTTATTTCTTCAGTTGTAAGGGCGTCAAAAAAATCTAATTGTAAATTTGTATCTTGATTTGATAATAGTGGTTGCTCCCAATTGAATTTAATTAAAATCCCTCCCATATCTGATACTACTTCTGGTGTTGTTTCAACTGTTTTTTGTTCAGCAGGAGAAAGACTAAAAGTCATTGTGTCCGTAATACTATTAGTATTAGTATTAGTATTATTATTTATCTTTTCAGCAATTTTAATAATATCTGCTTTATTTAACAATAGATGAATTATAAAATTATTTTCTTGGGTAAATGGATCTAATGCTATTGATCTACCAACCAAAGGGTTTCCATTAACTAAAGCATTAAAAGCATTTGTTTCGCTAAATTCTGTAAGGGTTTTAGGCACTTTAATTTCTTCATGAACAAAAATATTGTTATCTTGTATTCGTTTCAAATCCCAATTGAAAGGCATCGTCCATGACATGTTACTTGTTTGAGAATCATATTCAAAATTTTGTATTCGATCATAATATGATATTAGGGAGATGTTATAATTTTTATCATTGTTTATTATATCATCTCTATAAACATCTCCTACACTAAGCCATGAATCAAATCTTGGAGCATCATCAGGTGTAAATATATTTCTTGGATTATCTATCCCAAATATTTCTATTGCAAAGTGATATAGTCCTCCTTCTAAAAGTAACGGACCATTAATTGTAATATCTCCAGTTTCACTAGTCCATCCGCCTTGAAAAGGTTCAGTGGAACCAAATACATTAACAGTTCCACTGTTAGTTGGATTAATCTTTAACTTTAAAGGACCTACAGGAGAATGAAAAAGATCTCTCATTAATAATTTATCGTCTTTTTCAAGGGTTATAAAATATGATACAAACTTAATAGTTTCATCAGTTTTTGCATCAAATAATCTTAATTCAAAAAATGCATCCTCTTTGCTATCAGAGGTTAAAATTGGAGGATTAATTCTTGTAAAAAGGCTAGCTTCTCTATCACCTACTGAGGCAGGAGGTAGGTTTTCTTGGGCTAGGCCGTCAGAAAAAGCTTGTTGCAAAGGATTCAAAAATAAAAAATTGAATATAAAACAAAATATAATTAATTGAATAGTGAATAAAAAATTCATTTTTTTTTCAATCATCTATAACAAAATG
>DATFCH010000073.1:0-2704 GCA_035253345.1 Nitrososphaeraceae archaeon | reverse complement strand
TTAAAAAATAATTTGTCAATCCAGATTTAGGTTTTATAATTAATTTGTTTGCTACAGTGGTTGTAAAATATTTTATTATAGTATACTTTCTCTGTTTGTTCCTTCAAGAATCCAACTACTGCCATTATCTATACTTTTGTAGACGCTAGAAGCAATATCATTGTCCGATAGTTGTTGACTTACTATAGTATAGATTTCGCCATTATGTCCTAACGTAAATTTCCATGCTGTTTTAGCATTTGGAATTTGGCCATCTGTCTTTGTCCAATTTTTAACTGTTTCATCAGATTTTATTATATATCCATTTTGATTAATATTACTACCATCTTTTGGATTTGGTATGATATATGCAAATAGTTCATTATTTTGGTTAAATCCTAATCCTGTAACAATAGAATTTCCAATCAGTTCTGATTTAATTTTGGTCCAATTGTTTCCCTTATCATTGCTAGAGAAGATTCCTGAATTTGTTCCTATAAATACATTGTTTAAATCAGATGGATGTACGGCAATTGATTTTATCTTGATCTTGGGAGGAATTGTATCTTTAGCAGACCATGTCTTCCCTTCGTCATTTGTAATATAAAGTATATTTCCGTCCCCTGACGTACCATACAAGATTTCAGTGTTGACAGAACTAATTGCTATGGAATTAAAGGCAATTGGGTTAATACCTGTAAAGAGAGAAACAGTTTTTGAGCTTTTACCAGTCACTGGAGAAATTGTCGTCCAAGTGTTTCCACTATCTGTACTCATCCGAAAACCCAAGTTTCCTCCAGTTGAAGAATAACCACTTGAATACATTACTCCATCTTTCTTGGGATTTATTACAAAACCTGTAATCTCTGATTTATCGCTTCCAACTTGTACCCATGTGGAGTTATGTTCTTTGCTATAAAGACCATTATCAGTTGCTAGATATAGTGAATTGATATTATTGCCATCGTCGTCTTTATCTTTATGAGTACTATCAGCAGTATTAAACAAACCAATGCCATGAATGTCACGCCAATCTCCTAAAAGGTTTGATTTATCCGGCGAAGATATCAAATTAAAATTTGTTGGATCAAAATAGGAATAACCAAAGATAATTCCACCTACTACCAACAATAGAATAATTCCTATTAATGGAAATTTATTAAAAAGATCTTTTTTCTGGAATATATCTTTTTTATTATTACTTAATTTCTTTTCTTTTTTTCCTCCCAATTACTTATTCACCAATTTATCATGAAATCTCAAAACTGATATTTAGAGCCTATCCCAAAAATAGATAGGATTATAGCTCCTTGTTTTAATATATTACCTGTTAAATATTTGGCTAAAAGTAAAAAGTATGTTAAAACTATTATATGCATTCCAGATGAACTATGGAATAAAATTAAAAATATTGTACCAGATGAGAAGCCAAAGAATACCATAGGTAGACCAATTGTTCCTTATAGAAAAGTATTGGATGGTATCATCTTTATCTTAAGAACTGGATGTCAATGGAAAATGTTACCCAAAGAGTATGGTTCTGGTTCTACATGTCATAGAAGATATCAGGAATGGATGCAATTAGGTATCTTTGATAAATTATGGTCTAGATTGCTACAAAAATATGATAAAAAGATAGGAATTAAATGGGATTGGCAATCTCTTGACAGCATATCTATTAAATCACCTTTAGGGGGGAGATGACTGGTCATAACCCTACAGACAGAAGTAAATTAGGTAGCAAAAGACATATTATTACAGATAAAAATGGTATTCCTTTGTCTACTTTTATAACATCTGCAAATACTCACGATGTTACTGTTGCAACAAAGACGATTGATAATATTGTTATCAAACGACCATCATTATCATCACACAACAAATCATCCAAACATAAACAGAATCTATGTCTTGACAAAGCATATCATTCCAAAGAAGTAGAACAAGAAATTATCAAAAGAGGATATAACCCACACATTAGACACAGAAGAGAAGAAATAATATTTTGTAGAAAAAAGCATCCTGCAAGAAGATGGGTTGTAGAAAGAACAAATTCATGGCATAATAGATTCAAGAAATTATTTACAAGGTATGAAAAGAAGAATAAAAATTATCTGGGTCTAGTACAATTAGCAAATAGTCTTATTGTTTACAGGAGGTTAGTTTTGGGATAGGCTCTTAATATAATGTTATTGTAAATGTAAAATTTGAAGTAATTTCTTTCCAACAATCATTTTTTCTTTGTTATACTTTTATCTTTTATTCTTTTATAAATTATATTACCTATTAGAATTATTGCTATAGCTAATGATAAGTATTTTATCATATCAATCACCTTAATTTCTGATTCTTGAATTGAATTTATCATTTGATTAGCATTTTTGTAATGATCATTAAAAGAAATAGCTATTATTTTTTATAACTATTCCTTTGTAAGTTTTTAATTTAATATTTCTTAACTTAGTATCGAGATTTCTCAAATTATTTTTGGAATATCTTATATGAAAATACATACAAGATTTAGTATTAGTATGACGAATACAAAAAATTTAATTTATTAAAAAATTGTTAAATAAAGTTGGAATATAATAAATGATAGTATGTACAAGAAAAAAAATCACATTTTTTAATTTAATAATAAAAGATTCCTTCAGAGTACATAAAATATTTTTCCAATTATATTATCTATTTTTCTCTTAAAGATGAATACACAATTAAATATTAA
>DATFCH010000072.1:0-2766 GCA_035253345.1 Nitrososphaeraceae archaeon | reverse complement strand
TAACTTCGTTAATTATTTTAAATTTTTTTTATTATAATTTTTAAATTTTATAGTATCATCGATCAATTCATGGATTCTTATTCTGAGTTCCATGAGGAAATTTATGATTTCTGTTCTATATTGTGGTTCAATCGAAATTTGAGCTTCCTCAATTAGGTTATCAATTCTAGCTAAATTAACTTTAAGAGAAAGTGACGCTTTTTTAGTGATTTTCAAAGATTTGGAAATATAATTATTAGTATTTACTAATCCTTTATTATTACATTCCTCAGTTACATTATCGATAAGGATCATTTTTAATTCTCTAATTCTCTTTACTGAAAGATTATTTTCTATTATTTCTCCAACTATTTGTGATTGTTTTTCAATTGGAATAGTTGAAATTTCAATAGCTTTGCTGACATTTAACCTACGCGAGGAGATTTTATTCTTTATTTCATCTGAGAGTTTAAGAAGTTGAATTCTATGAGAAACATATTCTTCACTTTTTCCAATTTTCTTGCCTAAGTCGCTAACACCTCCCCAGCCAAAATCAATAACATATCTTCTAAATGCTTCTGCTTCTTCTATTGGATCCATTGATTTTCTTTGAATATTCTCAGTGAGTTGAATTTCAAATGCTTGTTTATCTGTCATTTCGCGTATTTTACAAGGGATAAATCTCCACCTTAGGGATTTACATGCTTGATAACGTCTATGACCAGCCACTATTTCAAAACCTTGTGAGACTGGTCTAATAAGTATAGGTTGTATTAGTCCATGTTCTCTAATACTATTAACTAGAGATTCATCATCTTCGGTAAATCTTTGGAATTTATCCCGTACTGCAAATGATGAATTTCGAATTATTTTCATTTCGATTTGTTCAATGATACTTGTATCTATAAATGCCACAATTTTTAATACAAAAGTATCTTTATATTGTTTATTATTTCTTTTTAATTTTTTAGCTTTAATAATAATAATAATAAAAATTTATACTATTTTGTTGCATTTTTAAATAAAATCTTTTCTATTTTATATAAATAAACGAATAAAGTTAAAGTAACAATAAATACTATAGATTATAATTTGTCAATTTACTTTTTTTAGATTTAATGTTTGTGTCTATGTTCCTCTGAATGCATATGTATGTGTGAATGTTTTTTTCCACCATGAGAATGCATATGATATAATTTTCTTAAATGTGAATAAGTTATAGCTAAAATGAATGATCCAGCTCCAAGTAAAACAATTGTAGCGCCAGAGGGAGAATCTATGTAGAAACTAGAATACATCCCTAAGAATGCATTTAGAATTCCAATAATCGAAGATATGATTAATATTTTGAAGAAATTATTTGTAATTACTCTTGCAGAAATTGCAGGTGCTATAATAGATGCAGCAAGAAGTGTAACTCCTATTGAATTCATAGCTGCAATTACAACAATTGCCAAAATAATTGAAAATAACAGATCTATTCTATCTGTTTTTAATCCGTATACCTTTGCTGTTTCAGTATCAAATATCGTAAATAGCAGTCTTTTTTGAAAAAAGAAAATAAAAGCTACCGTAATAACCGAAACTATTAAGATAAAAATAAAATCTATATCAGTAACTGCTAATATATTACCAAATAACAATGCCTCAAAGTTTCTCATTGGAGTTTGACCCGTATTCATCAAAAAGACTCCAATTGCAAAACCGGCAGTAGTAACTACTCCAATAGCTGCATCAGATTTTATTTTATATCTCTTATTTATTTCAGTAATTAATATTCCTGAGATAACCCCCCAAATTGCTGCGCCAATATAAAAATTAATACCTATTATGTTACCTATTACTGCACCTCCAAATACAGCATGAGACATCCCATGTCCAATGTAACTCATACCTCGTAATACGATGTAGACACCAAGTAAACCACACGTCCCACCGATCATTATCGAAACAATAATTGATCTGGTGAAAAACTCGTATTGAAAAGGTTGAAATAAAAAATCTGGGGATATCAGCAAATCCTTTCATCTATTTTAAATCGTATGTTTTATAAAGAATACTATCTGACAAAGTTGAGTCTGGAGGTCCTTGTGAAATTATGGATTTATTGAAACATACTATCCATGGTAATTTTCTAGCTACCGTATTAATGTCATGTGTAGTAAGAATTATTGTAATGCCTTTTGAATTAAGATCGGTTAGTATCTTCAAAAATTTGTCTTTATTATTAGTGTCAAGATTAGCAGTAGGTTCATCTAAAATAAGTATATCGGGATTATGAATGAGTGCTCTTGCTAAGAATACTCTTTTTTGTTCTCCACCTGATAATTCTTTTATTTGTTGATGAGCATACCCATCTATCCCTAAATTAGCAAGTAATTTATCAATTTTGTTTCTTGTGGTTTTATTTATCCAAGGAAACAAACCGGATCGATTCCATATACCCATTGATACTAACTCTCGAACGGTTACAGGAAAATCCCAATCTATTCCTTCTACTTGTGGTGAATATCCTATTACAGGAGTTTTATTTTTAAAAGAACCAGATTTTGAAAATATTATATGTCCTTCCCATGGTTTGTATATGCCAGCAATTAACTTTAAAAGAGTAGATTTACCGGAACCGCTTGGACCTAACAACCCAATTAAACCGCCTCTAGGTACATCAAATGTCACACCATCTATAACAGGTAAATGATAATCGTAACCAAATAAAAGATTTTTTAAACGTAAAATATTTTCCGAAGATTCCATATATGTCATTTTTATTTTTTCTTTTAGTTTAGG
>DATFCH010000071.1:0-2639 GCA_035253345.1 Nitrososphaeraceae archaeon | reverse complement strand
GTCGAATTTGGAATCACATACAAATCAAGTATATTATAACATATATTTAATTAAAAAGTCGATTATAACCTACCGCTACGATTTCAATTAATTTGAACATTTTCACAAGTTTCTATTAATCCATCAATCTACCTTACCTATCTACTTAATATTTTCACCTCTTTGGGTGGAACCACACAACGTGCTAACTTATCTCACTTAAATGAATGTATCGAAAGTGATACCGATGTTGTTGTGCATTCATACCAGAACATTATTTGGTGTCGAAGATTCTGAAGTAATCCAGCGAGAGGCCAAATTGTGATAGCACAATTACCTCAATCATACATGAAATGGGCATTTTTTAGGCGGTAATGATAGATTTCGAAGTATTATTGGAGAGAAATTAACGGATTGCGTGCATTGTTCAAAAGAGGCTAATGGAGAAAGTACATATGCAATACCGCGCGATAATGGAGAAGTAACACTTGGTGGGACTTATAGTAGATATTTAGTAAGATAATTATATGAGCGTTGGTCTTCGACCTTGTCGTAAAGGTGGCGTCCCTAAACAGACGTTATAAAATTTTAATTTCGTATTCAAAGAATCTGGCAAAGAATTAAACAGGAAAAATGATATCAATTTATTTTTTATGATACAAGTAATTATTTAGCTTTTTGAAGTATTAATTTCTAACTTTAAGGAGTCGAAATCTTCAGAATCTTGTTTATTCAAAAAAAAATAAGCATGAATTAACCTTTCTGCACGGTATAAGAAAAAGGCACTAAACAAAATGTCATGTTAGTCTATAAAATTCTATCCTTGCAAAATAAAAACTTTTACCAATTAATATTTTACCTCCAAATTTTGTAAATCCATAATATCTAATGATATTTGGACAATACGCAGAAATGAACTGAATGTTTGTTAATCTAATCTCAGAAAAAAATCCGTGAAAAAAATTTATTCGCGATTTCTAATATATTATAAACGTCGACGCGTCATTATCACCGATAAATGAAACACGTGATAATTTTTTGCTGGTCAGTTGATCAGTTTGTGTAACCTTTTTAAAATTAACTAAAAAAGAGCCTTTTGAAGTATTTGTACTAATGTTAATTTATAATATAAAGTGTATTATTATCTAGTCTTTTTTTCCGATGATTTTCTATTTGATGTGGAAAATATTTTATATTCTGTATATTGATGCTCTGTCGCGATTGAAAATTTCGCAATAGAATTCATCATTTATGAGATATAACGAGGAAATATTTTATTTAAAGAATTCTTCATTTGATGCACTGTTGCGATTAATCATTTATGAGATTTAACGAGGAAATATTTCATTTAAAGAATTTTTCTTTTGATGCTCTGTTGCGATTGATAGTTTCGCAATAGAATTCATCATTTATGAAATATTAAGTTATTTTATTATATTTAATTTTTTCGAATATAATTAACGTTAATTTTTTCTTACTCCAATTTGTAGAGCGAAATTAAAGCATTTTGGAATATTATACGCGAAACACAAAATAATAAGACTTATGCGAAATATGGAGTATTTATTGAAAAAGCTGCTGAAACGATCGGATGGCATGATGTATTGCATTCTTTAATTTATTACCTATTGAAAGGACCAAAGCTTATAATAAAATTTTAAAGGTATGAACGAAAATTTTCAGTTTTATTATCAATTTTTAAATAGTTAATTTTTTTCTTTTTTAGATTTTGGAATGAGATTATTGTTTAGTTGCTGAATTATTAAGTAATTCATATAGTAAAACACCAATGGAAAAATTTAATGATATTATACTATCTGGTATAATATATATCGATCAAATCGAAGCTGATTTTAATATTTTTATGAGGGATCTTAAGAAAAGAAATCTTTGATTGTATTTAAAGGTGTCATCAATTTTATTGATGTTCCTTTAACCTTAAACAACTTTATTTTGGATTATCTTAATTCTTCAGTTGAAATAACGCAGAATGATTGCATGAAGGAGATTGTAATTTTAATTGATTCGATTAAACGTTTGTGGAAAATCCTCATTATCAAAATAGAAGCAACAAAATCAACGAAACTGGGGCTTCTATGAGTAAAGTCGATTCTAGGAATAAATTTTAAGGTATGTTGCGCTCCCTGATGTAAGTCCAACTGTAAGATAAGGCATTCAAAGTTTTAATGAAACTGCATATAAAACGTTAGTCTTGACTTTTCCGAGAAGGAATAACTTTGGCTAACGCTACATACTTACCTATGTAGGAATAGATACTATCCCGATCCGCTTTATTTTTAATTTAACACTTAATTGGGCTAAAATTAATATCCGAATAACCGAACCGATTTATACAAATTGAGTTATCAAAAATGGTATATAAAATTATATAAATTATCATTTTTCCAAACAAAAAGAAATATAATTCCAAAATGTTTACTCGATTACTGAACTATTTACAATACTACATATTAAGAGAAAATAATGAAAACAACCTTTACAATATTGTAACAAATCATTTAATTGATGATGACGAGCATATGGGAGCGTTGCTAGGAAAATCATGTTCCGGGTCCTTCCGACAAATATGAGACTTTTTAGTTCACTTCAATAAGTTATACGAGAACTTCAATTGGTCAAAAAATTATACCATATTATTA
>DATFCH010000070.1:0-3838 GCA_035253345.1 Nitrososphaeraceae archaeon | reverse complement strand
AAAACTAAAATAAACTGAGGTAAATTATTTAGCCTAAATATTGATCTTACAAACTAGTTTTCCTATTTCATACCTTTTATTCTTGGCTTAAATGGACTAGGAATTTATCTTACATCTAATTAAATAAAAGTACTAGTTTCTCTAGTAAGAAGTTTTGTGTACGGATTAATTCCTAAATCACTACTACCATTAACAATTTAGGAAAAAATTTTAAATTAACAATAAATATTATCACTAGGTTTTAGAGTTTTTGACCATACAAGAAGAGATCCTCACCTAAATAATGGAATTTAGGTATCGAGATAAATTTGATAAAATCTCGCATTCAAATAATACAAAATTATTTAGTTAATTACTTTTTACAATTACAGCCAAAAATATCAGAAATGTAAAAAATTTGGTTGTCAAATACTATGAGAATATTCTATAAGGTAGAGAAAATTTTGACAAAATTTTAAATATTTTGAAAAGTTGAGATGATAGTTCGCATTAGTCATGAGCTGGAAACAAACAAAATCCGCTCCTGTGAGTATTTATGGATAGTCTGGAGCTCAATCCCTAAACAATACTATTAGTGTCATAAAGTAAACTACAACATAACATTGAAAAATTGACTATTTAAAAGTATAATGGCAGCTACCAGTACTCGTGCTAAATTCGTCAACTTAAAAATTTTTAGCGGCAATATTTAAATAGTTAGGTATACTTAAATTTCGAAATATCGCCATATTTAATGACTTTTAAGTTAAAAATAAACCTATAGATGTAAATGTCTCTCTTCTCGTCATTTTATGGTTATCTAATTTGAGAAAAATTAAGAAGATAACATTCGTAGTTTTGTACCCGTTGTATTTGTACTTTGTGTTTGCACAATACATTACAGACATTAGTAATATTCAAAGATGAAGGAAGTAATTAGGTATCTCTATCTAACTTGATTCGGATATTTGCGAAATATTCTATTTACAAATGAAAAAACAATCAATCTTGATGATTGATGGCATGGTATTTAGAGTAGAAGACAACATTTCTTGCTGTGGGTTTGTATTCAATCAATTCATCGTACAATACTTGGAATATATATCTACGAGGAAAGAAACATGTTTGCTGAAAAGTTATCCATTCACTGTACGAGAATATTGGAATTCTAACAAAATGGGTCACTCCGTATATCAAAATAGAATAGAAACTTTTGATAACTATTATCTATATACTAGAAATGAAGGAAATCTATTGCATGAATATAATGGGATACAATTCATCGTTTCAATGCAGAGACACAATATCTGAGATTTTTTTTTAATGAATTCAATAACAGAAGTAATTATGCCTCACCGTAAGGGACAATATTTGTATAGATTGTAATTATGTTTAAAAAGATTTCAGATATAAACAAAAAATTGAATAATAATTAAACTAATGCATTTTCTAATGATTTAGAACAACTACATGCATTTCTCTCATTAGGGATAATAGGAATAATTTTCAATAGCAATTTTTTAATTTTATCCACATTATGATTTAAAGTTTCAATAATTTCTTTTGAACTTACAGATGTTTCTGACCAAACATCATAATCAGTTACGGTTGAAATAGATAAATAACACATTTCCATTTCTCTTGCTAAAATACATTCAGGTATTAATGTCATACCAATTATATCTGCCTGAAGCAAATTTTTATAATAGTTTGATTCAGCTTTTGTTGAAAATCTTGGTCCTTCAATGCAAATATATGTTCCAAGCGAATGAAATTGGTATTTTAATTGTTCTAAATTTTTTATCATGATACCCCTTAAATCTGGGCAGAATGGTTCAGCTTGTGAAATATGGCAAACCTTTGGACCATCATAGAAGGTATAATTTCTTTTTTTCGTAAAATCAATAAATTGATCAGGTAAAACGATATCTCCTGGTTTGTATTCTATCCTAAGACTTCCTACTGCGGATGGTGCTAAAATTACGTTAACACCTAATTTTTTCATCGCATAGATGTTAGCTTGATAATTAATTTTGTGAGGAGGAATTCGATGATGTCTACCATGTCGTGGAATAAATGCAATACTCTTATTATTAAATTTACAAATCGTTACTTTATCAGATGTTTCTCCATATGGTGTATCAATTTTGATTTCATCAATTACTGTAAAAATAGTAGAATCATATATACCAGTTCCTCCAATTATTCCGATTTCAGCTGAGTTTTCGATATTTTTATTCATAATATTTCACCAAAGATCGGACATCATAACCTTTGTTTCTAAGCAAATCGGCACCTTTTAAATAAACTAATTCTATAACTACTGCAAATCCAAAAATTATACCTCCCAATTCTTCAATTAATTGAGCTGTTGCTAGAGCAGTTCCCCCTGTAGCAATTAAATCATCAGCGATTAGAATTTTCTGACCTTTTTTAATGGCATCTTCCTGGATTTCAATAACTGAGCTGCCATATTCAATATCATATTTTTTTTTTCGAGTTTTACCAGGAAGTTTTCCTATCTTTCTTACCAGTACCATTCCTTTTTCAAAATTTCCTGCTAATAAGGATGCTACGGTAAATCCACGTGATTCAATTCCCGCTATTAAATCAAATTTGGATGTTTCTGCAGGTTTTATAAATTCTTTGGAGATTTCTTGTAATGCCTTAGCATTTCTAAATAAAGGATTAATATCTCTAAATACCACACCATCTTTTGGAAAGTGTTTATAATTTGTGATTAACGATTTCCAATCTATATTTTGATCCATCAATATGACAAAATTTCTTTTTTAACGATATAAAAAACATTCCTTTTGATTGTAAAACAAGATAATTTTCTGGTTCGATTAATTATTGGTTTTCAATAATGAATATTCCAAACGAGTATTACTTTATAGTGGCTATATAGAAACCATCAAGGCTTGCAATAATTTATAATCCTTTAGTGAACATACTACAACAATATAAATTCGTTATATGAGCTGATTAAAGATTACCTATCTTCAATAAGTCTAGAATTCCATTATTATATTTTCGTAAAAAGAAAAGCAATCATATAATATAGTATGATAGCGCCGTATATTACCTTCAACAATCCGATAATAATAGGTGGGGGGTTACCGAAGATGTTTAGATTTGATTGAAGTATAATCTTTTAGATTGTTTTTGCAATATTACAAAATACCTCACTATATAAAACATTGCAAAAATTTCTTGATAGAATAAATTTCATAATAATGCTTGGCACGTTAATTTGTTCATTTATCCTTATAGATACAAGATACATATTTACCAAATTGATATAACAGAATCCAAAATAACATAAACATCAGGATAATATATCAATTAGTGGAATTAAGAAAGAAACATGCCAAACTGTCGTTTGGAACAACAAATATTCTATAGTAGATCATCTGTAATGTCAAGATTAGAAGAGGTCCACTATAAAACACTGTAATCTATATCTTAAATCAATTGTCAAAATATCAGACCTAAGAAGGAGATTATTTGTAGTTGTAGCAGATAAAAGATATGATAATGAAGAAGAGAATCATATATTTGTAATAGAGAGATTCAGTATTATAACGCCAAGTTATGGGAATGTATCTATATTAAAGATGCGTAGAATATTCAGAAAAAAGAGATAAATAATGGTTACAATAAATCCTAGACAATCAGCGCGATAAGGATAAAAGTATTATCTCAGTCATAAAAATATTATTGGAGAACATATCAAATCCAGATTGATAAGAATGCAAATAAATGTGACATTCAGATGTATAGCATTTAATGTTTATATGATAAAATTTAATTCTTCCTCGATCTTTCAAAAGAACACTTAGATTATCTCTTTAGA
>DATFCH010000069.1:0-9512 GCA_035253345.1 Nitrososphaeraceae archaeon | reverse complement strand
TTTGCGCTCAGGTATCTCCAATATTTATCTATTGATTTTGTAATACCAATTCTTTTAGTAGCGAGAATTAATTCGGGTCTTATTCCTTCTTCTATATATAGTTCAGTGTTGATGTCAATAACATTGGAATTATTATGCTGTTTACCAATACATAATGCTTGGGTTATTTTACCTGGACCATTAGACAGTAAATTAACATCTTGTTGATTTCTATTCTTCTTTAAATATTCAATTCCATCATATGGTTCTAAAGCTCTTATTAAAACTGCTCCTGCTATCTCGTCTTGGGATCTCGCGGTTATATTGAAACAATAATGATTTCCATAAATAAAATAAATATAAGATCTACCAACAGGTCCGAACATAATTTGATTACCTTTCGTTTTACCTTTAAATGCATGACTAGCTTGATCATTCTTAAAACCATATGCTTCTGTTTCTACTATTATTCCAGAAAGTTTTATTTTCTCGTTATTCTTTGTCAAAATTCTAACCAATTTCTTACCCAGCAAATCTTGTGCCACTGTGGTTGTATCCCGTAAAAAAAAATTTTCAGAAAAAATTGCTTTCTTTTTTACATCCAATTCATCTAATTGATACTATTAAATTAATTCTGGTATAAGATAATTTGTATAATAGCCAAATATAATAGCTTATTGATTTAAATAGTCTCTGATGGTACTTATCCTGTTTGCAAAAAAATCTTGGTATAAGTTATGAATTAAAATTGCCACTAATACTCATCCATACACCATTTGGTTTAAAATTTTTTGATACAATAGCTAATTCTAAATTTGGTCAATTTTATGCAAAATTTAATATTTATTTAATGCCTTTGATAACTGCTTTAGCGGTTTTTTTAATCGTAGGATCACTCTTAGTATTATTTTCAAACGATTCTGCTAGGGAAGGTGTTCGTGAGATAGGACCTCAAGGTAATCTACTTATTCCTGGCCTGAATCCGATATTACCTTGGACATATGGATGGATTGGCTTGGTTGTTACTATAATTATTCATGAAGCGGGGCATGGTATTGTAGCAAGAGTCTATAATACAAAAGTGGAATCAACTGGAGTTGTATTATTTCTTGCCATACCTATAGGCGCCTTTGTAAATATTCAACAAGATGAATTGAATAAAACTTCATTTAAACAGAAAAGTGCAATCCTAACAGCTGGCCCTATGAATAATATGATACTTGCAGGTATTTGTCTTGGATTGCTCTTTCTTTTAGTATCATCTTTATCTCCCGTTTCAAATATCACAGGAGATGAGGCTGGTATAACGGTTTTGACAGTTGGCGAAAATTCCTTAGCAAAAACAATTGGACTTGAAAAAAATTCCGTAATTACCTTAATTAACAATGAGCCAATTGAAAGTGTTGATGAGCTTAGAAATATTTTAAGGAATAATTTAGGAAACACTATTCAAATTAATTGGATAAATGAAGATAAAAAAGAACAATTTAAATCTATAAACCTGCCTGCATCTGTTCCAGAAAATAAGGGTATATTAGGTGTAACTCTTGCAGATACTTTTTTTGATCCTGTCTTAGTTCTAAATAATTACAAAAACCTCTTTTTAACTAATCCATTAGCTATTTTAATGCCACCCACCTTACAACAAAATCTTGTTCCATATTCAGATGTAATGGCACCACAATATACCTCAAGCGTCTTTGGTTCGGCATTTCCAATCGTTGCAAATTTACTTTTTTGGATTTGGTTTATTAATTTTAATGTCGGAATATTCAATGCACTGCCTATAACTATGTTAGATGGAGGTCAATGGTACGGTACGTTACTAGAAAACAAATTTAAAACTAAAAGTAAAGTAAAACCATTTACTATATTAAGCATAATATTCATAGTAATAGTAATATTGGCATTTACCTTACCTTGGGTTTTAAGGTAACGCCAAATTATTAATTATAATGATAAAATAAATTTACCATTCTTATACTATTTTTTTAAATAAATATCAATATTTCAAGACTAAACCTATATTAATGGAATAATATGTATATATTTACATAAATTTCAATTTATGTCTATTTGATAATTTCTTTTAAAATAGATAAATAATTGATTTCAAAAAATGAATAAAAAATTTGATGAATATGAAAAGAAATACTAATAGTAATGTAAAGAATAATGGTAACACTAGTTCAATCGAAACTATTTATAATAAGAATCCAGTAAATTATGGGAATAAAAACGAGGTAATGGATAAAACATTAAAACTCCAAAGATATACTACTGAGGAAGAAGCAATAACTAAAACAATTCTAGAATCTGTCCCTCCGGAGTCACAAATTACTCTTGCTCGATTTGAGGGACCAAATATTGCATTATATACAAAAAACCCTCAATTCTCACTAACAGAACTAACTTATTATCTGTCCTCTCTCTCAAAAACATTAAAGAAGAGATTCATCGTTAGAACTGATAATTCAATTAGGCGTCAAGAAGATGAGACGAGAGCAATTGTAGCAAAGATATTGCCAAAAGATGTTATGGTTTCTGCAGTTTTTTGTGATGATGCTACGGGAGAAGTTGTTTTGGAAGTTAATAAACCTGAATCGATCGACTCTCAAACTATAATTAATATAGCACACTCTACTGGATGGATAGCTCATTTACGACGTTCTTCACATATCTCTTCTATGACTACAAAGAATATCCATACAATATTAAAAAGCTCTTCAAAGGAACGTTCTTTTTTTCTTAGAGAGTTAGGTAAACGAGTTTTTCGGGAGCCTTTAATTAAGCGTACAGATGAAACTTCTGAGAATGAAAAATATTCGGATAAGGCTATACCAAATAGTAACAAACCAAAAGCCTGGAATAACAAAGAAGTTTATATTTTTTGCCTTGGAGGGGTGAAACAGGTAGGACGATCTTGTTTTCTTGTTGTGACTTCTGAGAGCAAAATTATGCTTGATTGTGGCATTAATCCTGGCGAAAATAATAGTCTTGATGCTTTTCCCAGAATAGACTGGATTAATTATCAATTAAGTGATCTAGATGCAATAGTGATTAGTCACGCTCATATAGATCATCAAGGATTCTTGCCTACTTTATTTAAATACGGATACGATGGACCTGTCTATTGTACTGAACCAACTTTACCTTTAATGAATTTATTACAATCTGATTCAGTCAAGATAGCTCAGAATAATGGTCTATATTGTCCTTACGAAACTCGCGATATTAATGAAGTTATAAAACATTGTATAACATTACCTTATGGAAAACCAACGGATATTTCTCCAGACGTTACTATAACCCTCAATAATGCAGGTCATATTATGGGCAGTGCAACTGTGCATTTGAATATTTCTGGAGCACACAACATTCTATATTCAGGCGATTACAAATATTCTAAAACACAATTACTAGATAGTGCTGTATCAAACTATCCCAGGGTTGAGACATTAATTACAGAGAGTACATACGGTGGTTCAAATGATATAATGCCAGATCAAACCGTAGTTTACCACACATTTACTAATACAATTAATAAAACACTGACCGACGGAGGTAAAGTCCTTATTCCTGTACCTGCAGTTGGTAGAGCTCAAGAAATAATGCTTGTCCTAGATAAAGAAATGAAAGAAGGTAGATTGATCGAGAGTCCTATATATATAGAAGGAATGATTTCAGAGGCAAGTGCTATTCACATGTCATATGCACATTATCTAGGTCAAGACGTAAGAAGATCTGTTGCCCAAGGAATCAACCCCTTCCAATCAGAATATTTTACTGTTGTTAACGGATTAGGGAAACGAGACGAAGTGTTAAACGATCCAAATCCAGCTATTATCATGGCGACTTCGGGCATGTTAGAAGGTGGTCCTTCTGTTGAATATTTCAAAGAAATAGCTACAGAATCAAATAATAAAATGATATTTGTATCATATCAAATAAACGGTACACTAGGAAGGAGGGTTCTAGATGGAAATATGAACGATGTTAGCATGATGGATAAAAATGGCAAAGTAAGAGTAATTCCTTTAAAATGTCAGACTCAAAAAATTGATGGGTTTAGTGGTCATAGTGATTTTAATCAAATCTTAAACTTCGTTTCTAGGGTTAAACCAAAGCGTGTAATCGTAAACCACGGGGAACGTACCAAGTTAGAAAATATTGCAAGTACAATATATAATAAAATTGGGATTAGATCATCAGTTCCTGATAATAGAGAAATTATAAAGTTGAGATAAGAAATTTAAATTATTATACTAAATCTATCTAATTATTAGATAAAAGCAATAGATTTTTTAGGGAAGCATACTTAGATATTTTTGGTTGGGATATGGCTATAAAATACAAATGTTTAGAATGCAACATTGTTCTGTCAGGCGAAGGAGCTTCTCGGCATTATCTTTCTAATCCATCGCATAAACTTGAAAAGTTACCTCCTCCTCTTAAACCAACTAAGAATAACAAGGAAGAGTATTGAAATATTTTTATTCTCTTATACTCTCTAAAGTAGAAAGTATCTGCCATAAACTGGTACGTATATGTGACTGAATATGGTGATTTTGAGTCATATTCTCCAATAAACTTACTGCATTAGCAACTCTCACTGAAATTTCTCCGACTTTTTCATCTTTTAAAATAATTAAAATTTCTTTCATAGAATTTTTTATACTCTTAGGAATGGTATAGGTTTTGAGAATAGATTCTATTAAGCTTATTGATTTTAATAGTTTTTCCTGATTATCCCTCTTCCGCATTTCCTTCGTCTGTCTCATAATCATGATATTAGTTTGATATAAGATAGAATTAGGTTTTTTATTCCTTTTGTTTAACCGAATATCTTTATTTTTTACTCGTTTCTTGAATAGAAGATGTTACAAAATAGCATAATAATTCTCTCTCTTTTAATTATTTCTTATTACTTTTTATCTGTTTATTATATAATTTTATTAACTCATCAGAATTTGTTGAATCTTCTGGATTTTTATCATATCTTATTTTTCCAGAATATTTTGGAAACCTTAGTGCTAGACCAAAACTGTCTCTTATTAGTCCTAATGCAGCAGTGTGTGATGGGCTGAGGGTAATTTCAGATGCTATTATTTCTAAAACAAGCTTCGGTTTAAACCAGATGTCCATTTTCATGTTGGCATTAATATTTGCAGGTTTTTCTTTAATTACATATCCCTCTAATTCTTCGAAAATTAATCTTAAATCTTGATCAGAAAAACCCGTTCCTACTTTGCAAATACTTTCAAAGGTATTGTTGGTTGGATTATAAGAGGCTAATAATAATGCTCCATAAAAGCCAGTACGTTTACCTTTACCTAAGAGTGCTCCAACAACAGTAAGGTCAAAGCTATCTCCTAGTGCATTATCATATTCTTTTTTTAATTTCATCCATAAAAATTCTCTCGCTCCGGCTCGATATCGGCTATTTAGTTGTTTTAACATTAGTCCTTCACAACCATCTAATCTAGATTGAGTAAAAAAACATTCAATTTCGGACAAACTATCCGAAACCCTTTGTTGAACTACCTTTATCTTGTCATTTTTATTTTCCTTAACAATGGTTTCCAAAATTTTACGTCTTTTTAAATATTCATGATTAGTCAAATCTTTATTTTCTAAAAATAATATATCAAACAAATATACGTTAACAGGATATTTTTTTACGGTATCGTGAATATCGTATTTTCTTTTTCGATGCATTAATTCTTGAAATGGTTGAATTTTATTTGTAGAAGGATTGACAGAAACAATTTCAGCTTCTAATATACATTTATTTATTTTGAAATTTTTAAGTGACTCTATAATATCTGGATAATGTAACGTAATCTTCTCTAGACTTCTTGAAAATAATTGAACTTCTGATTTTGATTTGTGTATTTGGACTCTTTCGCCATCTAATTTGTATTCGAGCGCTATGCTGCTTTGGGATCTTTTTAATGCTTCTCTCGGGTCGATAACTCTTTCAGCTAGCATAGGTCTTATAGGTTTTAACGGGGTAATTTTGATTTGATTTACACCCTCTAATCCTTTACTTGATAAAATCTCAGCAATTTTGCCTAAATCAGTATATACATTATATTTTTCTTCAATCTCTTTTCTATTTGATCTATCTCCAGTAAAAGCTATAGCTAGAGCATCTATTATTGTATTTTCAGCTACTCCAAGCCTTAGTGTACCTAAAAGAAATTTTATGATATATTTGCTCTCTAATGGTGTTGCATCATTTAACAAACTATTTAGGAGACGAAGTTTGATTTTTTGAGATCTCGAGCCTATTGACTGTGCTATTTTTTCGAAGGTTGAATATATTCTTTCAACGGTTAATTTTTCACTCCATAGTGTTTGTTGATATTTGTTTTTTGTGATTTCTCTTGCAGTTTCCCCTAAATCACCGATTTTTCCATATAAAGACTCTATTTCTTTAACGGCGATCCCTGTAGACTCTGATAATGCTTTTATAGTCAATTTTTCTGCTAACCCCAATTCAATCCCATCATAAGATGTCGAAAGCCTTCCTTGTAAAAGGTAAATTATTTTTTTTATCGTTATATTTGGAGTTTTTTTGAAGAGATTAACTAAATGATCAATCAATAACAGTCTACTTTTAGTTTTTTCCATTTTTTCGAAAATTTCTGCTATAGTTGAAAACTCTAACAAGTATTGTTACTTCATTTTCATTATTTATAGAAGAGGATTTAAATTTTTAATAAAAAGATTTAAAAATCTAATATCATAAAGTTTGAAATAATATGGGAGGAGTCAAAAAGAAAACTCTAAGTTCTACAAAAGCCACAGGACAACAACCAAATGATTCAACTGCAAAGAAGTCAAAGAAGGAAGAAAACAAGCCTATATCAAAAAGCCAAAAACACAAATCTTCAGTGATAATAGAAGATATAAATGATTATGGTTCAGTTAAAGGAATGAAATCAATTACTGTACAATCTGTTTCGAAAGCCTTAGGCGTAAAAATATCTATAGCCAATAATTATATTAAAAATCTGGAATCAAAAGGCATAGTTAAGCTTATTGGAGGATATAGTGGACATAAAGTTTATTCATTTAACAAAACTTAATTTCTATATTGTTATTTATAGTCACAATATAATTAAACCAGTATTATCTTTAATGCATCAGTGGGTTTTAAATCCATTAACAAATCTATATTTGCAGATGAAGATATTTTTCCAATATGATTCATTGGAAAAGAAGTTATAATCTCTTTTAAAATAAAACATATAAATCCAGTTGAAGTCATTAATGTAATATCTCCTTTGAAGTAAGTTTTTTTCTGTTTTTCTGTACCAATATTTAATTGGGTTTGAATATAACAAAAGTTATCGGAGTTATAATGAATACTGCCAAAAATGGGTAACTGTTTTAATATATGAGATACTGTAAGAGGAGAAAGATGACGTATTAATTCTCCCTTTAACGTTTCTTTTTTATCTATAATTATATTAATTGGTATTCGTGAAACAGTTGAATTAAGGTTTATTTTTGACATATATACTTAATAAATTTTGACTTGTTATTAAATTAAATTCGTAACATTTAATTATATTTAAATTAGCTTCTGCAGTATTCTTGGTTGAGGAATTAGATAATAAATATATTGATAATACATTAAATGATGTTAAATCCCAAAATGAAAATGATACTTCAAATGAAAAAACTCAAAGTTTAAAACAAAATACAAAATCAAAAACAGAAAAAAAACCAACAAGAACTCGCTCGAAAAGTAAAAAAACCAAAGTAACTACTACAGAAACCAAAGAAGAATTAGAAAAAAAAGAAATAAAACCTGAAATAGATGAATCAACAGAATCTTTAAGAAAAGAAAAAGTTGTGGAATATGACGAACCTGAGTATATTTTAAAAGAAATAACAATTGAAGATAAACAAATAATTATTGGTCCAAAAAGATTAACTAGATTTGAAAAAGCTCGAATAACAGGGGCTCGTTCATTGCAAATCTCATTTGGGGCTCCATTAATGATCAAAGCAGACGTTAAATCACGTAGTTCAATTTCTCTAGCTATAGAAGAATTAGAAAAGAAAGCACTACCTATTTCTATTCGAAGGATATTACCAAATGGATTATATCAAGACGTGCCTATTGAATGGCTGAAAACATAGCTTTAGCTATAGGCTTTTATAACTTAATTTTATTAATTTAAATCAAATGATGAATGAAGATAACAAATCATCATTATCTATTCCTCCATTGAATTTACTATTTAATACTTCATTATTAGGAAAACAAAATGTATGGGAAATAGATATCGCAAATCTGTTAGATTTACTCTTAAAGTTCATAAATTCAAGTGGACAAAAAGACCTAAGAATTTGTGGGATTGCTGCCTGGTCGTCTACACTCATATATAGATTGAAGGTCGAGAGTATTTTCAGATTGGAAAAACTTTCAATGGAAAAAAAAAGTTACAGTAGCCAAAATGAAGAAAAAGAAATTCCTCTTTTAAAACTAATTGATTTTCCGTTTAGGTTATCATCAACATATCCAGTTTCTCTAGAGGATTTACTTACTATTTTGGAAAACATGATAAATGAGTTGGGTAATCCAAAACAAAAAAATCTGAATCAAATAAAAATAGAACCTCTTGATGATTTTGATTTTGACCATTATCTAATCAAATTCGAAAAAATTTTAGAAGAACACGAAGATTACTTGATGGAGATATTAAAATATACAGAATTTCTCTTTTTTAACGAGTTTATTTCAAAAATGGAAAAGCTTGAAATTGCACGTTATTTTATTGCTTTATTGCATCTTGCAATGAAAGGAAAGATAGACTTAATTCAACAAGAAGATCCCCTTGATATAAAGATAATAAGTAAATGTTATAGCTGATAATAATTAAATTACTAAATTTACTAACATATTGAGATCATCTTGAGAGAAACTCTTCCAGAAAAAGAAACTGTTGCACGTATTGAAGCAGCATTATATTCATCAGGAAGACCTATGTCAATTGATGAGCTAATAAAAGCAACTGGCCTCAATTCAAAAGATAAAATTAAAAGAATTCTTTCAGAACTAACGTCAAAAATAAACTCTGCATTTTATGCATTAGAACTAAAAGAACTTGATGATGGGAAATATGTTTTCCAACTTAAATCTGATTATGTATCTATAATTAGGAAATTTGCCAAACAACCTTTACTTCAATCATCTGCCCTCAAGACCTTATCATACATAGTTTATGAACAGCCTATAACTTCAAAAAGATTGGTACAAATTCGAGGAACACAAGCATATTCTCATGTAAAATATCTAGAACAATTGGCATTCATCGAACATGAATTAGTTGGAAGATTAAAAGTATATAATACAACTAAAAAATTTCAAGAATATTTTGGTATTTCTGATCTAAATATAATAAAAAAAAGTATATTATATAAAACGTAGAAAAGACTTAATTAGAGATTTGATACATTTCAAATATGCGTAAATCAATTGAAAGCTTAGGTGGTAATAAATTTACTGGGGGTAG
>DATFCH010000068.1:0-4071 GCA_035253345.1 Nitrososphaeraceae archaeon | reverse complement strand
ATATAATAGGATGTCACCCTATCATCTAGTAATTTGATTCAATATTAATTTCTTATAGTCATTTCAATCCATAGAAAAAATACTCGTACATAATATATAAAATAAAATGCCATATACTATATGTCATACATTCTTGAGAATATAATAAACTAAAATTCAAATTTCATAGGATTGACATTTATATATAATTAAAGAAGTTGAATAAAGTATTATTTTAAATTTCTTTATTTAACATTGCCCCTTTCAATATCTTGGATTATTGCTTTTAAACAAAATTCTAAGTTATTTATTTCCTGTACAAGTCTAATAATATCAAGCCGATATATTGCTTTTTTCTTTTCTTTTTTTAAATATTTAATTTTTAATAAAACTATCCTCTTAAGTTTAATTAAGTTATTGTTATAGTTTTGATGTAATGCCCATTTTAAGGTTTTAATTTGCGAATAATAACGCCAATTAACTAAATCGTTATTATAATAAGAGATCAATGATATACTTTGATTTATTAGTCCATTCGTATTTTCTATAAAATTAAGTCTAGAATCTAATTTCATTCAAACATCCCCTAATAAATTTATTATTTATAATGGTAATCTTGATGACATTTCCTACAGCTACTGATATTAAGGTTATAATTCATCTTTTATTACTGTTATATCTTCTTCACCTGACTAACTCTAGTTAAAGCAGTATTACTATCTGTATTAGAGTATCTTGATAGGTTGTTTATCTCTTTAAGGTACGTATTATATCTCACGTTGAATCCATTATTGTTTATATCAAAATAGATATCAATATTATTTGGCTCTGATAATAATGCTAAACGGGTCAACAATTCCCTAACATCATTATCCATTTCTATAAGTGTGGGATCATTTATTATAGATGATAATAATATAACTAATTGTCTACGTAACCCTGTAAGGTATAACGAATGGGTAAGGAATAGTTTCGCATTAAACCTATCGTTTACTAATGCAGATAAACAAAAATCGAATAGTAGATTTTTCAATGGGACACCAGAGCTACTTTTTTGTAATTCTCTATAGCGTCTAGGATTATCTACCAGTTCATCAATAATTGCATCTTTTAGAAATTTATTTAAGAGTTTTATAATATCTCTCAAGCTAACTGTGTTTCTCCCTACTTCCAAGATTCCTAATCTTGTTGCAATTCGATCTATATCTTTAAAGTTATATTTAGAATCAATAGATGTACCAGGAGCTAGTTTCCCTATTCCATAAGTATCTATTTCAATAGGTATATATTCTAAAAGTCTCTCTATTTCTCTAAAAATACCATAAGCCATTAGGTTTTGTCTGTATTATCTTTATCTACATTCATTTATTATCCTTTAGGAATACGTAAATTCTGAAAGATATATGCAATATTGGAACATAGAAAATAAAAATAAAAATCTATGAGAATATTTTTTCTTATACTTTAAATATTATAAAGGCAATTTTTGTATATTTATATTTGCAAATTTCAAGATAATATTTAAACTATTAAAATAATATGCTAAATTTGCATTTCTTTTTCTGAAATTGCATATTTAATTATAATTATAAAGAGCTCAATATAATAACATTTAATGATTTTATCTTGGAGGGAAAAAATTTTCGTTGAGGAGACTAACCATTATATATAGTTTTTTTACCTTTTTTCTATCTAAAAGTCATTTATTCATTGATTTTAAGGAAATTAAACAGATTATAAAACAAATTGACTGTGTATAGTGTATATTTTTAGGATTACATATGTGTTGATAATTACATTTGATAGGAAAACCACTTAGAATATATATATCTGAAGATTTATGGAAACAATCAAAAAAAGACATCATAGATGGAATAATTAAGAAGATAAATACGGCTAAAGAAATTTTAATGATGGATAAAGAGATTTCTGCCGGAATTTATGTTTGTGCCTTAGAAGAACTTGGAAAACTTTTATTATTAAAGAATAGCAAAATTGTTAATGGTAAGTATGTGATAAAATATAGAAATGAATTTATTAATCACCAAGTCAAACTCTGGAAAGCATATAATTATTTACAATCTAAAAATTCCTATGAATGTATTATTTTATATGATGAAGAAATTTACAGTACATCAGATTCCTATACATGGAAAAAATTTCTTTCTGCAAGTGAAAGAGTTTTAGGAATTTTTTATAGCGATTTTTCAATTTCAAAAAAAAATAATAAACAATATGAAATAATGAAATTTCCAAAAATAGACAGAAACAATCTAAAAGATGCAATCAATGAATTGGAAAATGTAATTGTGAATTTTGAAAAGTAAAATTTAGGGAATATTCGGTATGTGAAAATTTTTTAGATAGTTGGCAGTACATTTAACGTTTATTCTAATAAAATAGGGCTTTGTTAATTTAAGATTTTATTCACCTCTTCCTGTAAATTAATAATAAATTCATCCGTGTATATTGCATCGTTGTACATTGATACAGAATTGTATCCATTTATGTATATGAAATAGATTACATTCTTTTTTCATGCATGGATAATAGTCATCAAAAGATTCAGTTCTATCCTTGGAATACTGGTTAACTCTTTCCATCAGACTTTTATCTGATGGTGAATGTAAATGATGTTTTAATCTTAGGATATTGCATGCTTCGTCATCATACCATGTTCCACTATCAGTGTAAACTGTATGTTTTCCATATTTCTCGACTAACGATATAATGAATTTTTTTATCAGCAACAAGCATATTTCTTTTTTCTGAGATATGAATTCCAAACACTGAAGAGTGAATTGGTTCAATGCAGAACCATAGCCAAAAATGTTGATTACCGATCTGAATAATAGTTTCATCTATATGATGAATGCTGAAACTCTTTTCCTTTTGTATTCTGCAAAGAACCAAACCTTTGAATCGAGTTTCATATAGAAACATAACTCCTTTTCTCATCTCTGAATATTACTAATGGCTTTGATGTATTGCGTAAACTCAACTTAAATTACAAATAGAGAGACTACATAACTACAATAGTGGATGTCCTATTTCTCTCAAATGTTATAACCATAACATAAGAATAGAGACATTCACAGCCATAGATTTATTGTTATCTCACATCAAAAACGATTCTTTTAACATAGCCTCAAAAACTATTATAAATAAACTATTTCCAAAATACTCATCATGTTGATCATTTTCATTATTCTAAATTCTAAGCCTTTTCCAATTTTTCCTCTTCGCATTTAAAGTTTATTTTTTTCTTGTTTAACTAAAGGTATGATTTTATCCATTATTATTTTATCAAAATTATTTTCTTCAAAATCCATAGTTAAAAGTAAATAATAATTTTCATTTATGGTAACTGTAAACCTAGTTGAATTTTGATATCTTCCAAATGCATAGGTAAGATTTCCTATTTTTGGCTCAAATTTACTTCTTGTTTATGTCTATTTCTTGTATTTGTTGCATATTCTTGGTTTTCTTCTCTAGTTAGAAATGGTTTTAGTCCTACTCGAAATTGTTGATTTATAATGATGCCATCTTGATCTATTATACCAACCCATCTTATAGATTTGTGAGAATCTAGTATATTTTTTGTAAAAATAGAAAACAAGAAATTACTATTATCATTATTTTCTGATGATATATAATACATATTTAACAGTTATTTAATAGAACTTTTGACATGACTAATAAAAAAATTAAATATTCTCATAAAGATCAGCAGTTATATTTTTTATTATATTCTTTATAATTGGATTATTATCGTCTCTTTCATTTTTGGGAATACCAATAACATATTGATTTTTTATACCACATACCAGAGGAGACATGACAACAACTCTATCCCCTAATGTTACGGCTTCGTTTATATTATGAGTCACAAAAACAATTGTTTTTTTATGTTTAGTATGTAGAGCCAAGAGTTCCTGGTATAAAGATTTCTTTATTGTTATATCCAATGCTGCGAATGGTTCATCCATGAGTAAAACTTTAGGATTTAACGATAAGGCTCTAGCAAGAGCTACTCTCTGTTTCATTCCTCCGGATAACTGATGGATATATGAATGAGAATAATCTGATAGA
>DATFCH010000067.1:0-7329 GCA_035253345.1 Nitrososphaeraceae archaeon | reverse complement strand
GATATTACCATAGCCATAAAATTGTGTTCCATTTGGATCAACAAGACCTACAACAATCGCTGTACTAGTTTTATTATTATCTATAAGAGATTGTATAGTTTCTTTTAGCTTGTTAGTTATTTTGAATGTTTCTTGTTCCTCCATCTTTTTTTGTGATGAAGGATTAGTAAAAGAAGTAGACTCATAACCACGTATATAGGGTATGGTTGGAATAGCTACAAGAGTTCCAATCAATAAAAATAGCACAAATAATATAAATATTCTTTCTTTACCAGACACAAGTAAATTAAATAAATACCAACTAGTAAGATTACCTTTATAGATAATAATTTTTGGTTATTATATGGTAATACAATATCAATTTATTAACTCATTTAATCAAAATTTACCTTATTATATAGTAATATTATGTATCGTGATATTCTATAAAGTAAGTTATACGACGATACTTTTAATATGATTTCATTTATATGGTGCACGACATGTGTTTTAGACAATTCGATTTTAGCTATAGATCCTAACAAATTTGTTTATTTCTGATACATCATTATAAAAATATCATTTTCTTTCTAGGTATGATAACTAATCTTATACAATATTGTTGAAGAATGTAAGTGAAACTATAGAAATCTATTGTAATTCGGAAATAATACCGATAGGGGTGCAAAAAAGAGTCTAATGTAGATATATTACAATCTCATATTTTGCCTTAATTATTTATTTTACTAGTATTTGTTGTTGGTAAAGATGGAATTGAAGTAGTTATAGGTGTAAATCCAGAATGAGATTCAAGCCATGAATAAATATCTGCCAAGACATACTGCGGTATTGGGCCTAGACTAATTTGCCATTGGGATGAAGGAAAGAATACGTGTCCTAGATCTGGATAGGTTATTAATGTATGATCAGGATGATTTACATCAGTTAATCTTTGTTGCAAGAGAAATGCTTGTTGAACTGTAGTTTGAGAATCATTTTCTCCATTAAGTATTAGTACACCTGTAGATTTGGAGATATTGCCAATGATACTTAAATTAGGTATCAGATTAAATTCCGATCTAAACCATAGAGGGCAACCTCTAATATCGTTGCATTTGGACAGATTTAATGCTGTCTCGTTTTCATAATACTTTATCAATGCTGGTCTGATTTGTTTCTGAATACTCATCTGACTACTAGTATCAAATTTCTCAGTTTGATTCTGGTTGATTATGGCTTTGGTATTAGTATTATTAGTATGCAAAATTGTGGACTCTAAATAAGAACTTAATAAAGGGTTATTTGCTATTTGCTGGATTGATATCGATCCAGTATGATTTCTATCCAGAACTTGCATAGCGTATTCTAAAGGTAGATCTACAACTTGGAAACGCAGTATATCTCTAACAAGGTTTTGAGCTGCAGTTCCCATAAGTATGATATTCTTTACTTTTTCTGGATTATCAATTGCTACTCTTGGAGTAATGATTGTACCTTCGCTATGCCCAATTATACTTATTCTCTTAGGATCTACTTCGGGTTGTTGTATGAGAAGATTCAAAGCTCTCTCTGCATCCTGTTTTAAATCATTAAATGTCATATTACCCCAAACATTACTATCTACAATTGTCATATTTTCACCTACACCTCTTTTGTCATATCTAAGTACAACAAATCCACGGTCAGATAGATATTCGGCTATTTGAAAGAAGAGTCTAGTAGGCGGGTATATCTTTGTGCCTGTTTCATTATCAATCTTAACAATGCCTAAAGTTGTATTCATGCCCATAGCACCAGAGCCATGAACAAGAAGAACACCTGGAAATGGTCCGTTGCCAATTGCAGGGATAGTCAGTTGTGCATTAGTCTTTACACCATTACCTAAATCAATAATCATGTTTCGATATTTTATTGTCTCCAAGTCTTGTTGAGCATGAATAATTAAATTATTACCAGGCAACAGAAAAGATATAGAATAAAGAAAAAGAAAAATTATTGATATTATGATCAATAAACTTTTCAATAAAGAAATTGTAATAGTAGAGTTATATAAACATGCGTTATATCAAGGATTTTTTTTTCCAACATCTTTATATGCAAATATCCCTCTGTTTTATGATATTGTTTGATGAACACTATTTTAATAAAATAGCCATAATGTTTGCGATTACAGTTTTATCATTAATAATTACACTAGTAGCGCCGACAATAACTTTTGTATTTGCCTCCTCTCAGGCCACTTATTATATGAATTCCTCCTTATCCTATGAAGACATATCAGATAATTCTAAATCCACATTCAAAATAACGGATAACCTAAAGAATTTGTTAAAAGATATTGTGAATAACAATCATTACCAGTATTTGTATTCAGTTTTACAATCTTAATATTTTTATTTTATGAATGTGTCTATATTTATTAAACTAGTAAAATTTTGAGAATGAAATATGAAAGAATCAATTACAAGAAATAAAATAAAATAAATTGGCGACGACAAATGGTCTTAGAGCTGTCAGTTAAAGGTTTTTCACAGGCAGAAATAGCAAAAAGTGAAGTCATAGCCTGGATTGACTGACCCACTATCATAATTTATCTATTTTACTATTTGGTTCAGGTTATGACTAGTTCATTAGAGTATAAAATAAAAATATTACTAAAATTGTAATCTATTATTCGATTAAAATGGACAAAAATAAAAATAATCAACAAAATCATTTAAAATAAAAAAGAAAGATTTTTAACTCGTTTTTTTAATTGAAATTACCTACTGCAATATCTATGGGAATTTCTCCTACTGGAAAGTTAACCGGATCACTAAATTCACCTTCACCATTACCCAATAGGATTGAGACATTATCGTCACCTGCATTTGTTACTGCTAAAACCGAATTTCCATCGTTGTTAAAATCTGCTACAGCAATAGATAATGGAGAGCTTCCTGTTGGAAGGGATGTAGGTGCACCATAGCCTGCTAATTGAATCAATCAAATAAGAAGTAAATATATTATTGTTAATTTTTATCATAAGTTCTAAAGAATAGATAAAAAAATTATTGTTGGATATTAGATAAAAAAACTATTGTTGGATATTAGATAACCAATAAAAACTAAATGATTATACAATTATCACATGTATGTATATTATACTACAATTACTGCTATAATTGTAATAAGTATATTTTCCATAGTAGACTACTATCATTCATCTAATTTTTTAGTAACATTACCAACAGTATCGGCAGAGAAAGTGATAGATGATAATGGAGTAATAAAGTACATTTACCCTGGATTTCAGCATAGTGTATACAATCCATTGACCTTATCTAGCGGGGGGTTATCATATTTAACAGAATACAAAAATACTGGAGATATGGAATCGGGGGACTTTTTTATTAATACTGCCCACTGGCTTGTTGATAATGCAAAATATAAAGAAGGAGGAAGATACTCTCTTTGGGAATATGATTTTACATGGCCGTGGTATGGAGGAGTACCACCTCCATACTCATCTGCGTTAGCACAATCCACAGGAATGGTTGTTTTAGTTCATGCTTATCATTTCACTGGTAATGCAATTTACTTAGATGAAGCACACAAGGCATTTCAGGCACTCCTTGTTGATTATGGCGATGGTGGTGTAATGACTATAGAAGATGATAATGGCGATTCAATATTTCTTCATCTATTGGCTAAACCTGGTTTTCCAAAGACATATGTTTTAAATGGTCATACAGGTTCATTATTACATATATGGGAATATTATGAACTAACGGGTGATCCTCAAGCAAAGTCAATATTTGATAAAGGAATAAACTACCTAAAACATAATTTATGGAAGTATGATACTGGATCCTGGTCGCTTTATGATCTGACACTTATTGATCAGTCGGAAAACGTTGCTTGGGATGTATATCATAAAGCAATGATCGATCATCTAACCAAGCTATATGATATTAGCGGCGAATCGATACTAAAAGAATATGCAGATAAATTTAGTAAATATCTTAATCAACCATCACCATCGCCAGATTCAATAGCTGCTACTACTATCTCGGCATTTCAATAACCAGCAAATTCACCTATAATGGCTCAAGCAATAGACGATTCACCTAAAATAACAACATTTGAAAAACAAACAACAGAAAATCCAACTGAATTAACAGCAACAGAAAAGATTACCAAGTTAAAGCAACAATGGTTAGAACTACTTCCATAAAGATTTAGAATCGAATCAAATTCATTTTTTTATTATTTTCTTAATACAAAGTTTGTATCAAAAGTTAAGAAACAATATACAATACCATTTAAAATTAAAATTATATGATAATTATAAAAACAATCACCATTCCCTAAACTAGTATAAATAATATGTTATTCTACTATTCTTCAAACTTTAGATATATTTTTTTGTTGTTATTAAACTATGCACAAGTCAACAATGCCGTTTTTGTTCGTTTCCTTGTTACTAATGTTATTACCATTTGGTTCTAGCATTAACATTCTTTCAAATGCAATGGCTTTCAACATTGTTCCATCAATGAATAATGGTGATGAAAAACAGAACTATATGGAAAGATATGATAAATTTTATCAAGATAATAGTTTCAGAGAAAATTATTATAATTATCATAAACAACATCATCACAATCAACAACAGGTAGAACAAAAGCAACAACAACCAATGAGTTTTAATAAATTCAATATTCCTGATAATCCCTATGAGAATGATCTAATAGATATGGTAAATGATTATGCAGATAAATATAACAAACAGTTAGACGGAAACAATAATGATCCTTCACGAAATGGAGATGGAGGAACAGGAGATTTAACAGCAATGGAAAAGATAACAAAATTAAAGAAACAGTGGTTAGATCAGCTCTCATAAAGATTCGGAACTGGATCAAATCCATTTTTAATATTTTTATAATATAGTATTTTAGTATAGATTTGAAAATGCCCAAAATGAATGGCGTAGAACTATCGCAATTATTGCAAAATATAGATCCTAATCTATCATTTAGATTTATTACTGCTGCAAGCAAAGAATACATAGAGAACCTCAAAATAAATAATCCAAATTTGGAAAAGAATATCATTTACAAACCACTTTGGTTAAATGAAATTAGGACTACAATTCATTCACTTTTGTATAATAATGATCAACATTAATAAACACTAAGAACGATACAATTGTGTCAATTATCTATATATTAGACACTATATGTTATCTTTATCAAATAATTTTTTATTATCCATGTTATCGCTTATGTTATTTCTCACTTTGATTGCTAACTTTACATAATCTTTTACGTTGGTTTCTGTACCTTCAGAAGAAAACCCTCCAACCTGTTTGTCCATTTCTTTCTCTTGTATTTGTATAATTTTTGTTACTTTCTTTTCTATTTCTTGTTCCATCTGTGCAGACCCAATAGTATCTACTAGATCATGCATAGATCCTTTAATTGATTTTCTTAAAGAAATATCATTAGATATTGATATTGCTGAAAGATACAATCCAAAACTAAACAAGTAGGAAGATAAAAGTACTAGAGAATGGGCAGCAACTCCATATGTCGGTTCTATGATATTTGTTTTAAATTAAAAAGTATCTTTAAAATACTCATAAATCATTCATCACACCATAGACATTTTTTAAATATCACAATATTTTTCATCTATAATGAATTATTTCTTTTGAACTACAAAACCGTGTCAAACTCAGTTAATATTTTTGTATTAAATAATTATTTATCGAACCTTCTAATTCTGAGTAGGTAGTATATGGTTTTTATTCTTCTTTATCTATAGTTGATGGTAAAGGATTTACATATAATTTACCTTTAACTACCTTTACTTTATAAGAACTTACACTATCTCCGCCCTCATGAGGGGATTTGCCATTTTTTACAGAATATTTCCATCCATGCCATGGACATGTTACAATATCCCTGTTTAGAACGCCTTTACTAAGAGGTCCGCCTTCATGGGCACATGAATCAGATATAGCATAAAATCTCCCAGATATATTAAATATAGCTACACTGATATTCTTTTTACTTTTAGCATCTTTTATAGAAATAGATTTGGATTTACCTATAGGTATTTCCGAAGATAATCCTACATATTTATAGTAATTATCTTTTTTTAATGACAACCTGTATATTATTTTTCATTTTATTATTAAGGGTTTTACCTATGATTCTACACTTAAAGAGCATTTCTGAAAGGATTGAAGCAATAAGAAATCTTTTAAATCAAGTAAGTGTTTTTTTTAAAGCATTTTAACCGATTAAATTCATGAATAAATCTACCTACATTAAGAATAATTCGAAAAATTAAGATTTTGAATTTAATTTTGATTATAATGATTAACAAGATTTATATATAAAGATCTTCATTCACAAGTTTTTTTTACTAAAACTATCTTATTTACATTTACGTTTCCAATCGAATGTTAAATAATAACATCATAGAGTCAAGGAAATGGATTTAAAAATTTATCCAAAATCTTATCCATTATGTTACCGAACCTTGTTATAATGAGAGTTTGCAGTCTTCAGAACCTATTTGTCAATAGAGTTCAATGACATTTTCTGATATTATTCAAAATAAATGTAAATCTAGAATACTTTCCATTTAAGTTTTAAAGTGGGGATATTAAATAAATTGATAAAATATTAAAGTTAATATGATCTTATTTTGAATTTATAGGATTTACATTAGTCTTGGCTTTGCCATATCGACATTTACTAAAATTGTATATTAGGCAATGAATATTTACTTGGATAGTAAATAAATTCCATCTTTTATTCAAAAACTGCTAAAACTATACAATAAAACAAAAATTCTTATACAGATTTCACTATTAGATTGGTATGGGTTTAGGTTTAAAGAATCTCTTTTTACAAATAATGGAAAAGAGAAAGAAAAAAGATGAAAATAGGAAGAAAACAAGTTAAAATCATATCTAGAAAAAATTTTATTTGTATTCGATAAATTGCACTGTTGATCAATAGTAAATAGTAACAAGCCTATTATAGATTCTATAAAAGATTCAATATTTTAATCTAGACGACCATATTTTGTTGTTACCAATTAATTCTGCTTTCTCTTTCTATAAACAATTAGTATTTCTTGTCTTTGAGTTTGGTCTAATCTTTCCTACGTATTAAAAGTTCTTTTTGGTGACTAAGTTCTAGATTGGTATTTATTTTCAATTTATTGAAAAATATATTTCATACTTCCGATGTATGATACAAAATAAAAATTTTCTCTGAAAAGCTCAGAAATTGGTTTTAAAATATATAAAGAAGTTATGATATATATTTTCTAGATAGAAGCAAAAAA
>DATFCH010000066.1:0-2039 GCA_035253345.1 Nitrososphaeraceae archaeon | reverse complement strand
TATTCAGTAGAATCATTATAATAATGGTTTTTTCTGTTAAAAAAAGAAAGGTCTTGTGTTGTTAGTTTTCATTATTATTTTATCAGATTAAAAATCTTTGGAGAATGTTTTGCCCAACTCTTTTGTTCTCCGAAGGTCTTATTCACAATATGCTTGTTGTAAAACACAAAATATTAGTAATTTATTTAAAAATTAAGTTGAAATGCATATAGTGAAATATAAGATAATTTTTGATTTAATAAAATTTCCGGAGAATGAATGGATGACTTGAGCATAGACGGTTTGGTTTCTAATCCTAACTTACGAACATCTCATTACACGTACATGTAATATAACTGAAAATAGTTTGGTGTTTGTAACTATATTAAATTCTCAATGTTTCTATGCAGATTTTGATTGCAATGTTAGAATGTATTTTGATATGATACTAAAACGTATTATATCATAATAACGAGTCTCATACATTTGTTGGCAGGTTTTGTAAGGCTTAAATATTACCAATATAATGGAACAAAAGTATTTATCTATAACTTATAAATAATAGCTTCGCAAGAACCATAAAGAGGTTCTCTTTGAAGGGATTACGTAAAAGGAAGGAAGTTGTGATAATTTCTAGTTACAAGAAATAAGATTAAAGATTAATAATGTTCAAGATTAAATATATGATTTAATTGTAAATTATTTGTATATTTAAAAAAACTATAATTAATTTTCAGATAGTATAATTAATATATTAATAGAAGTATGATTATTTGATAACATTTTCATGAAGAATAGAAATTCAAACAAAATGAACTTATCTAATCATATGATTATAGTAGCCAGTCTGATTTTGATGTCATTCACCGTGGGTATTTTCTTTCTTTTACCATCAGAACAACAACAAGAATCAAATTCTGACTTGAAGTTGGCAAACTCAAACATTTCTATCAATATTCCCATTTCTAAAGGATATATTGATGGCAATTTAGCATACTTTATTGCTACTGATGCTTCTGACAAAAAAGCTACTTCTTCTATCACAAAAAATACTGGATTTTCAGTAAATTATGCTCCCATATTAAACAATACACCAGATTCTATTCGTGGACAAGGCTACGTATTTTTAAACGGAGTTGAAGGCGAAGCTCCAGGTGGAGTCCAACTTCCAGTTGCAAACGCAATACCTGGAGATGAGGATTACAGTCCTCTATGGGAAACAAACTTTGTAAAATGGAATGATAATGCAACTGCAAGAGAATTAAAATCTGTAGAAGAGATTATGACTGCTCAAAAGAACGGAGAACTAACTATTACAGAAACAAACATAATTGTAAATAGCCCTGCAGTAAAATTGCAACAAGAGAATTAAGTATAAACCCAAAATAAAATCAAAGAATCATTCTAGATCTTCTTTTCTTTCAAACTATTCTTTAAATATTATTCTATTCTATTAGATTATTAAAATTGTGTCCAATTATGAATCTTCTCTCACTATAGGATGATATGCACACTTTTGTTGTAAACAAATACTTGGTTTCTTATCTTTATAGATAGGACATATGTATGTCACATGTTATTACTATATATTATTTTTTCCGTTCGATTTTTTTATATCAAGACATTATTAAAAATTTTTCGAAATATTTAGAATCAAATAATTGATAAAATCATAAATTTATAAATTAGTTTCGTATATCAATGAGATTTATTGAAGATTATTATGAGGATATTGCAATACGACTTCGTAATAATAAAAAATCCTTTACAAATTTATAAATTAGAGAAAAGAGTCGAAAAGATTTTTGTGATATTTTAGAAAAATATAGATTATGAAGTAGATGATGTTTAAACTATAATAGATAAATTGGGTACAGAATATAGTAATATACAAAAATATAATATTAGAAATTGCATTTTACAAGTTATGTCGAATCTTAAAGAAGTTTAATTATTAATAATCTTATAATAATCGACTAGTAATTGGTTATTCTTCATGGATGTTAAACGGGAATCTTATTTTATTCATTTTGCATTCGTTACTTTTTTTTGCTATTATT
>DATFCH010000065.1:0-5870 GCA_035253345.1 Nitrososphaeraceae archaeon | reverse complement strand
TTAATATTATAAAAAAATAAAAAATTTTTTAATAAGAAAAATATAAAAAAATGTTATAAATATAACTCACGATAATTTTAATACTCAGATAACGCCTATAACAAGAAAGTGCAAACAAATCATCAAGAAATCTTCAAAACTAAGAATATGTATACTATTTCGATAATTATTCCTACTTATAATGAATCAGATAATATTATAGGTTTATTAGATAAAATTAAACAAAATTTACCTCAAAACGTTTTTACAGAAATTATAATTGTCGATGACAATTCTCCTGATGGTACTGGTAGAATTGTACAAGATTATATCAAAAATGACATCAAAATTAAATCTAAAAATGGGTCAGTAAATTTTCAGGAAAATCAATATTTAATTAAAATTATTAATAGAAAAATCAAAAATGGATTAATTCCAGCTATATTAGAAGGAGTTAAATCATCTAAAGGCGACTATATATTAATTATGGATGCAGATTTTTCTCATCCACCTGAAATTATTCCAAAAATTATCGAAAAATTACTAGATACTCCTAGTTCAATAGTCATAGCTTCTCGTTATACTAAGGACGGATCTATAGTTGGGTGGCCATTTAAAAGACGCCTTATAAGTAAAGGTGCTGCTATTATAGCTAAATTCGGTCTGAATGTAAATAATGTTACTGATCCAATGTCTGGATTTTTTGCAGTACCCCGAGATATTCTAGAAAACATAAAAATTGATACAAAAGGTTATAAAATTTTGTTAGAAATTCTAGTCAAATCAAAGAACATACCAATATTTGAGATACCATATACTTTTCTAGATAGAAAATCAGGCAAAAGCAAAATGGGCATGAGTGTTATTGTAGACTACGTAGGTTCTGTATGGCAATTATATAGATATGGACAACGGCAGCAAAAGAAATAAATTTGTTACAATTTTCACAATGTCTACAACGGTGAATAATCGTATTGAAAAAAATTTCATTAAATGATTATTTATAATAATGAGGGATAAATATTGATTCAAATAGCTAAAAGTAGAGGTTCTATGAATAAAAAAGTACTTTTAATATTCATACCTCTGGTTTTAAGTTCCTTTACAAGTCTATGGAATATAACCGGTTTTCCAAGTCTGCATGTTGATGAAGGTCATTACATGCGAAAAGCTATGTCTACTCTTCAAGGGGAAGGCCTCCAACCACAAGATCGATATTTTGCTCCTTATTTCGGACAAATATTATTAGCTGGTTTTTTGGGTTTAATTGGTTATCCTGATATATTAAATCCGTCACCAGATGTTGAATCAGTAGAATCACTTTATTTAGTTCCAAGACTCATTATGGGTTTATTTGCTATATTGGATACATTTCTTATATACAAAATAACAGAAAAAAGATATGGATTTAAGATAGCACTTTTGGCATCTATTCTTTTTGCAGTCATACCATATGGATGGTTGTTAAGAAGGATATTCTTAGAGTCTATACAACTCCCATTATTGTTAACTTCTATATTATTAGCATTATATATAAAAAAAGATACAATTATAACACAAAACCACAAAATAGGCATAAAAAATATATCATTGATTTTGCTTTCTGGTGCATTTCTAGGGCTTGCAATATTTACAAAAGTACCAATTTTTGTCATGATGCCATTAGTAGGTTATATTGTATTAACTCAAAGTAGTAGCAATAAATTAAAAAGCCTAGGATTATGGTTGTTACCAGTTATTTTAATACCTATGATATGGCCAATTCATGCTTATTCTATTGGTGATTTTGATACATGGGTCGAAGATGTGTTACATCAAACACAGAGAGAGAGCAAACCGCTAATAAATTCGTTAGCCACATTTCTCCAAAATGATCCAATAACATTCTCCTTGGGAATGGCTGGAATTCTATATGCTGCAATTCGCAAGGATATTTTCATATTATTATTCAGCGTACCTTTTCTTTTGTTTTTGTACTGGTTAGATTTTGTATCTTCATTTCATATAGTACCATTATTTCCAGTATTTTCTATTGCTGCAGCAAGATTGATCATAGATCTATCTAATATGATACCTATATCAAAAATCAAAAATGCTATTCCATATGTCGTCGTATCAGTTATTGCTATTATTGGATTAGTGTCTATATTTTCATTAATTACAATTAATGCTAACTCTGTGATATTTAAAACTCATGCTATATTGATCCAGCATCTGCAACAAAGTAATAATACTGTAACAATGATTGGAAATCCTCTTTATGTTTGGATGCCTAGACACATATTTGATTTATCCTATGAAGATAGAAGTTATTATTCTACTAGACCACTCGATACTCCAAATTTCATAGTAATTGATGATTCAGGTTACAAAAAGATAATTAAAGAAAATAGTAAAAGAGGTATATTTCACAAAAACTTGTTTACACAGACTCACCTAATAGAAAATATTAAACCAGACAAACCTATACCAAAATATAATCTTAATATATATCCATATTCTAATTTAAAACAATCTCCTATCTTGAAGGAGGTAGATATAAGAGCAAATTATTAAATAGCTTGACAATTTATTTGTCCATATATATTACAACAAGAAATAATTAAATTCATAGTTATTTCAATTGTTTACTTAGCAAACAATAAATTTAATCTTATAGTTTTTTTTTAGTATAGATTCAAATACGATGTATTCTATGATTTAATGCATGTATCTTAATCATTACTTTAAAACTTTAAGTATTATGTTGATTATTGTTGTGATGTGTATTGGTTACCTATGTTTAGAAAATATGGATAATGTAGATGCGCAATCGAATAAAAAATCAAAAAAAGAACCTTCTATTCCAATACTGAAAGATAGTAATTTGAAAACAGAATTAATCGTCGATAGATTACAATTCCCATCTGGTATGGAGTTTATAGGAAATGATGATCTTTTAGTTATAGAAAAAAATACCGGAATAGTAAAACGTGTAACTAATGGGGAAGTAGTTGCAGAACTGTTAGATTTAAATGTCGCATCAAAAAGTGAAAGAGGTTTATTGGGTATAGCAGTTTTAGATACAGCTAAAACCAAATATGCAAATAATTACGGTCCTAATGATAAATTTGTATTTCTTTTTGTAACTGAAACTGAGAATCAAGATGATGGTAATATTCTAGGAAATCGTGTATATAGATATGACTTTGTGAATGATAGTCTAATAAATCCCAAATTATTGCTAGATTTACCATATCTCCCAGGTCCATCACATAACGGCGGAGTAATGAGAATTGGACCAGATAATAATTTGTATATTGTAATGGGTGATCTTAATAGATTAAAAGATCCATCTGGTGATACAATTGCTCAAAATTTACCTGGTACAGCTCCTCCTGATGGAAGAGGCGGAGTTCTACGTATTACTCCTGATGGAGAAACTGTAAAAGATGGATTTACCTTAGGAGAAGGAGAAGGACTTCTCGAACTATATTATGGCTATGGAGTAAGAAATAGTTTTGGTATTGGTTTCGATAATGTAACAGGATATTTATGGGATACGGAAAATGGGTCTCACTATGGAGATGAACTAAATATTGTTTTACCAGGCTTTAATAGTGGTTGGAGACAAGTATTAGGTTTGGCTTCAATGTATGAAAACTTTACGGGGAAGACATTTGATAAAAACCAACTAATAGATTTCAATGGCAATGGAAAATATTATGATCCTGCAATTACTTGGAATGAAACAATAGCACCGACAACCCTATCATTTATTCATACTTCAACATTGGGACAAGAATATAGGGATGATATGTTGGTTGCTGGAGTAAAAAATGGAACCATTCTTCACTTTGACCTCAATCAAACTAGAACAGGTTTACTATTAGAAGGACTACTTTCCGATAGATTGGTAAATACACCATCCGAATTGAATTCTGCAGTTTTTGGAACTGGTTTTGATATAATAACTGATATCAAAATTGATCCTATAGATGGTGACCTATATGTCCTAGCAGCAAATACAAAGAACGGTAAGATCTACAAAATTTCTGGAGATACTCCATAAATTTAGTTTAAATGTAGAGTTATGAGTCTACTTAAATTTTTAAAACATAAACCATAAAGCAGATATTATACACCAATAATTTCCTCTCATTTAGTTAATTTATATAGATGTAAAATAAATAGTTGAAAAAATAAAAACTCGTAAAAACTAACTATAATAATAAATTATAAAAAAAATTTAAGTATTATAAATGTGAAAAAATAATATGGAAAAGGGAAAAAAAGAAAAAAAATCATCAATACCAAGAATTTATGATGATGAAACTATAGAAAAGATGAAAAAATACTATAATATTGATGATCATACTGATTTATTAAAGTTTATCAGGTCTCATGGTCTCCATGAGGAACGTCATTACGATAATAATGAGGAAATCGTCAAGATGTAAATTCATATTTTTAAAATATTTACCTGAATAAATCAAATTTTTGATTTGTAGTTATAATTAATAATTACTGATTCATTGAAAAGTCTTGACTGCATTGAACTAAAACAAATCAATTTAACAATAGGATGAATTGGCCTTTTAATCTTTGATTAACTTTTTCATATATTTTAAAATATAATTAAATATGAGTACTCTATCCAACTATTTTTTATCTTTTTAAATATGATTTAATGTCATGGAGACTAATCGGATTCATTATCTTTATCAGAGGGTTTATGCATATATGATTATTAATTATTGTTTATAATAGTGACTTGATAGTTTTTATATAGTTATTCCTTTTATTTAATACGGTTTTCACTTATTTTTCCAGTTAAAGGAATTGATATATCCAATATTTTTTATTATAAGAATAGACCATGACTTTTAACTAGTTACTTCCCTATTTCTCTTTTTCTTTACTAAGAAGAAAATTCCAATAGCGATTAAAATTAAAATACATAAAATTATTATAGTAATTAATATAGGCGTTGTAGTTAATTCAAACTCTATCCTATATGATAATTGATCATTTTTAATGGTAAATTCTGTAGTACTATTGCTATTATTATCTATACTTATTAGATCTTTTATTTCTTTATTTGCTTTAACTAATACTTGGTTACCTGGATGAAATCCTCCTAGTATGAATTTTGTATTAATTCCTAATTCAGGATATACTAAATCAATTCTTTTGTTACCTTTATTATTTAAGTTACCATCTATTTTAGTAATATTTACATATGATGAACCAGGAATTACTGAAATGTCGGTAGTTTTTAATTTTGTAAAGTTATTATTATTCGAATCAAGAATTATTGTATTATTTAGTTTATAAACAGTATTGGTAATATTATTCCCATCAATAATCCTATTTTTAGTATCAGTTATTATTATATTGCTTTTTTTATCATTTAGCAAAAATGCTGTATAATTAAAATTAGAATTTATTATTTTGTTATCATTAGACTGTCTTATAAAAAAATCATCATTCTGGTTCTTTTCTATCGTATTATTCTCTAAGATGTTATAAGCTGTCCTATCTAGTTTTACTCCATAATTAGCGCCTTCAACAACACTATTATTTATTATCTTATTTTTATTTGTTCTATAATCTGCAATATTTATTCCACTATTCAATGATTTTTTAATATTGTTATCTTGAATTATGTTATCAGAAGAATTACTATATATGTTTATTCCATAGTTATTACTATTTGTTATATTATTTGAATCAATAAAATTTAATTTCGCACTTTTCAAAAATATTCCATTACCATTTTTATCAAATCTATTATTTTCTATATCATTTTTTTGTGATTCTGAAATCATTATTCCCATGGTATTAGATTGTAAATTGTTTACCATAACATAATTATTGCCAGTATTTTTTTCTAGCAGAACTCCAATACC
>DATFCH010000064.1:0-5889 GCA_035253345.1 Nitrososphaeraceae archaeon | reverse complement strand
GAGAGTTACATTCTTTACTGCACGTTTAAGTTTCATTGATATCTGGAAGATATTATTCGTTATCATTGTTCATTTTTCATATTGAAAAGCGTTTTTTGTATAATTCTTTTCATAGATCCAATATGTTTTTCTCTTATTCATACATATTTATAGCATAATCATGGCATCCATTTTCACAATGTATGGTAAACTGCGACCGAACATATTATGTACCTTTTTGTCAATATTAATTGCAAAAATTTCTATAATCTTCTTGATATATCAAATTCCAGATAAACATTATAGTTTGTTTTACCAAAAAAACCATCATTACTTCGAATAAATCCGCTTTTTTTAATCTCGTCGAAATTTATGCTGATTTACCTATTACACGAATTGAAAAACCAATCTTATATTGTTACATATTTAATTGATGAGATTCGTACTACTTTCAGCCAGTGTATTTGGGGAACGCTTATCTAGATTTTTCCATGAACATTTTTAATGATTGATTAAATCAATAATAGCCTCTCTCTCGGTAGAGGCTATTATTGAGAGAGATCAAAGATGATGAATTACTTTACTAATTAATTGAATTTCGTTACTTATCATGCTTATTTTTCATAACATGTTTAGCTAAGTGATAGATAATCAATCAATGTCAATTGTTTTCACGTAAACAACTAGTTTCTCTTTACCGAAAAGAAACAAATGCTAACATAAAAGAAATGATACTGCTTGTTAAACGTGTTAGATATGATAAAAAAACAGCAAATACCGCAGAAATATATGGTATTATTATTCTAATTTCCTTTAAATTCCTCTTTGTGTTATCCTTTTTTTTACACTACCTAATTATTTATAAAAATTTTCTGCAAAATGGAATATAGTTCCTATTTTAAAAAGATTGTATTTTTAATCTAGTAGTAAAATAAATGTATGTTTAACTGCTGAAGAAAAAGTCTATTTAGACTCTCTTAATTCACACCCTCAAATACATCTGATTTTGTTTGATTATTTTACTATTTTGATTATAATAATATGAAATACGCAAACTTCATGTCATTCCAGAAAAATTTTTAAAATTTAATTTATTTTCATTCAAAAACTTGAATTTAATTAAAAATAGAAAATAGGTGAGATTTGTAAAAAAATAGAAAGTGAAATGAAATTATTTTCTTTTTTTCGCTAATAATAATATTTGTCATTTATATAATAAAGGCAATTATCTATTTCGTTTGATTTTTTCTATTGTTAGAAATAACTATAAAAATTTAAATCAAATAAAGAAAGATAGTATATATATGATATTTGGAAATAAGGATAATTTTTCCGATAGTGGACTAAATAAAGACAATTTGCTAGATATTTACATAGATTTCAAAAATGATTTGATTCTTATTGCTAATCAATTTAAGGATTCTGTTGTTTATTCAATACAAAATGAAGATATTTTGCAAACTAATATTAAGAAAAAATTAATCTTTCACGATTTAATTAACAAAGGTAATTGGAAAAAATTTAACAGTTTCTAATAATATAAAAAAACAAATCTTTTTTACGTTTTAACTATAGGAATAAAAAATAAACACTCCTAGAATTGCTTTTGATAATAATTTAATTAAAAATACTTTAAAGGCCTTACCATTTATTATTTATCAGATTGTAACTTTTATTTTAACTGATGAATCTGTTATCTCAATATTATTTTCTAAACCTATCATGTTAAAAATTGATTTTATATAACCATGAAAGAAGAGAGAACCTTTTTTTCCCAATCTATGTCTTATGACTATGATTTTATCTCCCTTTTGATTGATTTCATCATAGGTGCCTAATAATCCATATCTACAGATAATTTTTTCCAAATACTCAAAGACATTTTGTCTATCCAACTCCTTTTTCCAGAATAAAATAATATCTTTTGGAATCGTCTCACCCAAGTCTAAACCCAATTTAAATAGATTTTGATCCTCGGTTAAATCTAGTAAATTGATCAAAATTTCGCGATTTACAACGACCAAATCAATTTTAGATAAAAATCGACTAAATTCAGAATAGTGTTTAAGAATAATGTTAACTAATGCATTTACAGAAATTCCCATTCGTTCAGATTCCTCATCTAGAATATTAGATATGTCTTTTTCTATTCGGAATGAACGAGTTGTATTAGTCATTAGAAATTAATCTTTTTTCTGATATAATTGTGTTAGCTTGTGTTATTTTGCAATAATTGTAATAAAATTAATAAAGTGTAAACACACTATTTAATTAATTTTTCTAAATAGGATAGATATGAGTACATTGTCCAATACTATACAAAAAGAGTTTACTGATAAAAATAACCATTATTGCCCAAATTGTAAAAATCAGCATATTATATTTGATTCTAATAATGGTGAAATGATTTGCGTTTCCTGTGGGATGATCGTAGAAGATAGATTGGACTCTACCGGTATGGAATCAGAACCTATGAAAAATCTAGAAAATAATTTAAGTGTTGGGATGCCATTATCTCTTGCTCATTATGATAAAGGTCTTTCTACAATTATCTCTTCAGCGAATGTAGATGCTTTTGGAAGTCAACTCAATACCAATCAATTGGCTAAAGTAAGGACTATTAGGCATTGGAATAAAATATCAAGCAATAATAGAAGCTATCACAGAAATTTGAAAAATGCTTTTGGGGTGTTGTTGAGGATCAAAGATAAATTGTCCTTAAGTGATACGATAATAGAAAAATCAGCATATTATTACAGGAAAGTTGTTGAAAAAAGAATTACCAAAGGACGATCAATTAAAGAATTTGTTGTTGCCTGTGTATATGTCGCATGTAGAGAAATGAATGTCCCAAGAACATTAGATGAAATTTCCGAAATTGCTAATGCCGATAAGGTCTTTGCAGGAAAATGTTATAGATTACTATTACGAAATTTGAAAATCAGATTGCAACCTATTGATTCCACTACCTATTTGAGCAAAATAGCCAATAAAGGTGGCATAAGTAAAAAAACTCTTAATAGAGCTATTGAAATAATGTCTGAAATAAAGGAACATCCTTTTTCTTCCGGAAAAGATCCAACTGCTTTATCCATAGCTGTACTTTATGCAGCATGTTTAGAACAAGGAGAAAACATAAGTCAATCGCAAGTTGCAATAGCGGGTGAAATGAGTGTTGTTACTCTTAGAAAACGCTTTTTAGATGTCAAAAAGATTTTTCCCCATCTTCCAAATAATACAATAGAACTCCGAAAACAAAAAAATTAATTTACAAATAATAATATCTTTCTATTATTTATTATTCTGTATCTTTTATTGACGTTAGAAATAATCAACAATATTTTATGAACATTAAATTCATAAAGGAAAACCATTACTGGTGTGCATATAGTTAGAATAAACCGATTAAGAGATTGTAAATAAGTTAATTTAGAATATGACCCGGATAATAGAATAATCAATATTATTATTCGATAAAGATAGTAATAACTTCAATTTCATATATAAAAGGAAGAAGAGTTTATTCAAGCATGATATAATCACTTCAATAACAAATAATTGTTTGTAAGGCAATGAATAAAATGACAATAGCTATAGAACTAACCGCACAAGTATGGGAAATAATAGAGACTTACCTTAAATTAAATGACGAATCAGACTCAGAAAGACTATCGAAAATCATTAAGAACCATTCGATCGGGTATAATTCAGATGATTATAGTCTGGAAAAGCAATGGACTAAAGACATTGGTAACATCATTCACGATAATGTCATTAATGGATTTACTCGAAGTAAAGTGGATCGTCATTCATAAAGAATGGTATAAAATTATACTAGAACGAATAATAAAGAAGTCTTTTACTAAAGATAATTAAGGATCTAATTTTTCTACATTAAGAAAGAATAATATTTGTTATGATAGTCACAACTGTCTTTAATATATTATTGATTTGTGTAATAATAATACTAACGTACTAAACAAAGTAGCAAAAAGTTTTTAAAATATAGTACCATATGAGGGGATATCTACAGAGCTATTCTCAAAAAAAATATATTTATCTTAAACTGAAGGTTAATATTGATAATAGTTGGTTTTTTTGCTGACGTCGTTGCGTCAATTGTCGTTGTTACGTCAAATTTTTTTTGTAAACTAATATCATCCCATACAACCTTTTAGATAAAAATATTAAATAAATTAAGTTCTTACGTTCTTAATCCTTTGGACAATATGCTCATTGCTTTTTATGAAATCTTCGGAAATACTATCAATGTCGTCTAGGTTCATTTTTTCTATATTAGGAACACACCAATGGAAAAACTCCGATATGGTTTGCAAATAAGCAATTGCTTTTTCCGAATTCTGTTCTAGTTTCTCAACTGATTCCAAATTTGTATTTTCGCTCATAATCAGATGATATATATCAAACTTCAAGTATTTTTTTATTATTAACAATAATTTTTTGCCATATTATGAACAATAGTAAGGTTTAGTTGTTAAATTGATTCATTCGTCGAATTATTATTATTTATAACAAACACGCCAACATGTTTAAAAATGAATAGTTATAATTTGAAAAATATACTCCTTCCCAGACATTTTCTTCTCTCAAGAAATAAAATAGCAATTTTTTAAAAAATACATAGTATATCACCTAATCGTGATTTAAGTAGATGTTTTTTATACAGTTCACCCTATATAAAGGAACTTGTATTTTTTTATGATTTCCTATTCTCGTACTTTAAGATTCAATTCGTGGTCTTATGGTCATTTTTGACCTTTATTTTCTTTACTTTTTATACAATAAGTATTACATGTAGTATAATAATGAAAAAATTTACAAAATATTTACAAATAGACGCTAGACAATGATTTTACTCATTATAAATGTCCACCACGCTTATTTGAGATTTTCATCCCTCCTGGATGTGTATTGTTTTTTGTCTTTAAAATATAAAAGAATTTAGAATAAATTGTCTAAAAACGGCTTTTAAACTCAAGTTAATCTCGTGGGTTCAAACAACCTGATAGATGATTTGAACTTCATCCTATAGTATGATATCAAATAAATTAATTCCTTGTACATACCAAAAATTTTCCTAGGTTAGAAACTATAACCCTTTAAGGATGCCACTTAAACTTACTTTTAGAAGGCAATAGAAGAGCAATCAATTCGGAATTTGTGTTTTATTAACTATTGAAATATAAAAATTATTAGTGAAATTTTTTATTATTACAAAATTTTGATTATTGTTATAGTTGTTATATTGTCATAGCCCTCTAGACGATAACATAGATAGAAGGACTACGACATTATGATCTTTTGGGTTTGGACTGAAAAACCAGATTAATGAATTTGATAATAACAAGAATATTTATAAATTCTTTAAATTCTCATTCTTGATTTTGATTATTTATTATTGTCTTAGCCTAGATTACAAGTCAATGGATGAATCGGTTTGATGGAATTTATTTATCCAGTCTATGACCTTTTTCTCAAGATTCTTTGAAAAGTAGAAATCTCTTGAAATATAGTTTATATATCAATTGCTTTGATTTCTTATATATTTTAAAATTTAAATGTTATTATTATGAACTATTCTTGTTATATCAGTGAAGTATTCAATATAGGTATTGAGAGATAGTTTTCTTACTTTGAAACGATTACAAGACAATACAAAAGGTAACATAAAATTAAGGATCCTGACTCCTTTTGATAAAAAAAAAGTTGTTTGATAGAATAAATATATCTATTTTATTATGTTCTTAGTTTCATTAATTATTTGGTGGTACACTTGCTCCTGATCCTGATCCTTCGCCTGGGAAATGTCCTGGTGGAAGTTGTCCTGATGGTGTTTCTGTTGGAGCAGCAGATGCGTCTTGAATGATGTCATCAAGTACTGTTACAAAG
>DATFCH010000063.1:0-2056 GCA_035253345.1 Nitrososphaeraceae archaeon | reverse complement strand
TCTAAATATTTTTTTAAATATTTAAAAGGACGTGACTTTAATTAACTATCAAAAAATTAAACTTAGGTATTTACTAACGCTTTAATTATTCTGATTAATTCTTCATTTTCTACAGGTTTTCTGATGAAAGTATAAACTGGAGAAAAGTTGGACGTAGTATCGAATAGAGTTTCTGCCGCTGTCATAAAGCATATTTTTGTATTAAGATCTTTTTTTCTTATTTCTCGATAGAGTTGAAAACCGTTAATGTATGGCATTTTTACATCAAGAATTATTAAATCATATTTATTTGAGAAGAATTCATCTAGTGCTAATATAGGATTATTATAATAATCTACAATGTAATCAATTTGTTCTAGAACTATCTTCAACATTCGACAAATATCTAATTCATCATCAACTACCAAAATCTTTTTTTTATTCTCAGTAAACGTATTAAAATTATTTTACAACCTTATTATTAATTATTGGTTATGACTCAAGGTACGGAAAAATTTTGAAATAAATTGAAATTTTTTCTGAAGTGAATATAAAATATAATAATAAATTAAAACTTACCTATTACTGCATTGCTAAATTAAAAGCATTTGTTACGTTTTATTTAAATACATAAATAATTAAAATTCATATCAGAAACACAAATTGACAAAAAATTAAAGGTCCAGTAAAATAAAGTATGATAATGACAATAAAAATGTCGCTATAAACTAGTATCTTTTCATTCTAACAAATATCTAAAATATGATATGATACGATATTATAATTGTCGACTATTATTTATATCTGTATACATTAAAAAACTGCGTTGATTTTCGTATATGGACCTAGGCTTAAAATTACGCATCTATTAGATTAATTTCCTTTTTATTGTTATTTCAAAAATTTACAGTAGTTAAAATTTAGATGTAAAAGTTTTCGAACAACGTACAAATTTTAAGATGTTCTAGAGAAAACTGACGTGTCGAAAATTTATGTCATTTTATTATTTGAGTAAGTTTGAAAATAATATATATTAACATTTATAATTTAATAAACTATAGGTGTTGCATAGTTTATGAAAAATCATTTATTCATATTATTTGCTTTCCTTTTATCTTCATTTTCTATCCCTCTTGCTTTTGGCTTCTCTAACTACAATTTAGATTTTTGGAATGACTTTCAAAATTTGATTTTCAATAAGAGTATACTTCCCATGTTTTTAGAACCAAGTGGTTACCACCCTTCAGTAACCAATGACAAGGTACAGCTACATCCGGATAGAGAATTTGACGAAAACGAGCCAACTACAGATCTGCCAATTATTGATTCACCCTGCCAATCAGATTGTCCACCTAATTATAAAATTTGTATTTACATATGTAATTAAATATATAAGTCCTTACCCTAATTATATTATCATAGGACAGAAAATTACGCTACTAACAATTAATTTAAAAAAAATTAGTAATTGAATGATCTTCCTAGTTTGTTTATAAAATTAAAGTAATTTTGAATTGCTTCATTATAGTAATTTTGTGAGATTTCTATTGATTTATTTAAAGTTTCTGTTGATGCTAATATCAATGTGTGACTTTTGCGAGTTGCATTAATAGCATTATCGATAATACTTTGATTATTTTTAATAAATATATCCGTGTATCTTTGTGGGATCATAAAATTATTCCAATAAGACTTAGTGGAATCATCTAGAAATCTGGTAAATGTTGATTGATAAATATTAAAAATATTATTTTGTAATTCATTAAAGTTATTTGAGATTGAATGGATAGCTTCGCTAGTCTCTTGTTGATATTTGTTTGAAGTATCAATATTATTATCAATAATATCTTGACTTTTTTTCTGGTATTGATTAATATTTTCATTAATTTTGTTAGATGTTTCTGATATTGTCGAAGTTGTATTCTCTAGCTGTTGTTTTTGACTTTCTAGAAAATCTTTATTTCCTTCTATTATATTATTGATTTGTTTTTTATTTTCTTCTTTTACGTTCACCATAATGAATCAATAAATCTTGAATCGACGAGACTTATAAATTATAATAAAATAGAAATCTAAA
>DATFCH010000062.1:0-17594 GCA_035253345.1 Nitrososphaeraceae archaeon | reverse complement strand
TAAATTAAATTAAATTCTAAGTATATCTAAGTGGTGCGCTTATCAATAAAATAGTGATAGTACTTTGAATGCTCCTTTATAACATTTAAAGCATCAATTAATAAAATTAGGTGGAAAATTACAATAACTGTTACAATATTTTGTATTTTGGTTAGAAAAAATATCTTAATTAATGATGAATTAATTAAATAATATAAAATATTGAAGATCAGGTAATTTTCAAATGAAAATTAACAAGGATACACTAATAAACGATTTAATCTTTATAGTAAATTTAATTACCTATTGAATGAGAGAAAAAATAATTGGTTTAGAAGAAGATGGCTCGATTTTAGACAAGGGCATAGTATATATCTTGTCTTCATAATGACATTTGCGAATTTTATTACTATACAATATAAGTTAGTATTAGAGCAGGTACCCATTGTTGACACAGTAACAGGTGGAAGTATTTTTGGATTTGCTGTATTTTTTGTTGCATTATATGTACCACTAGGAATTTTGATAGGATATTGGCATAGGAAAAGCCAATGGAAAGTGGAAGCAGAGGCACTTTTTAAAGAAAATAAGATAGGCGCAACAATGTGGCTATTTGTGATAGACCTCATAGATGGAAATATTACCGAAAAAGAGAAGCAAGAAATGAGAGAGATGTTGTTAAAAATAACAAAAGGAAAAACGAAACCTAAGGATTATGAAAATGAAAGTGGAAAAAACACAGAGAGTTAATAAATAATAATTTGAATAATAGCCAAATCATCACAAATCATCATATAATTTGAATTAACTACTACAATAATTTTAATCAAAAACTACATTGTTTAGATAGCAACATGAAAAATTGATTGTTTTGTATCAACAGTTCCAAGGAATTTTTTTCGTTTTATTTGAATCCTTTTTACTGTTTTAGAAGGTTCGATATACCTTTTATAGATTGTTTCATATTGGTGGATAAAATTATGAGAAGCCTGTTTTGTAGGAGGAGTTTCTTCATACCAATCAATGTTAATAATATGTTTATTAGATAATGTTAGTAACTTTTTAATAATTGAGTCTATTTCAGTAGGTAATATATGCAACAGAACCTCTGATAAGATAACTAAATCGTATTTTTTATCAAGATTTAAAGATTGAATATCTGATACCATAAAATCTAATTTTAGTTGATTATTAGGTTTTTTCAGAGATGATGATACATATTTTTTTACATTTTCGATTTGGTCTTGAGATAGATCTACAGCCAAATATTCATTTATGTTATTATACTTGGTAAGTAAAAGTTTTGTTATTCGACCAAATCCACATCCTAATTCTAATACTGATTTAAATGAATCATTGATACCATTCAAATATTCAATTAAAAATTCTTCTTGTAAACGTTTGCTATCGTCATATTTAAAATTTTTTTTGTAAACTTTCCCACGTTCATTCCAGTATTCAGACGGATTATAAGAAGTCAAATTATATATTTAAAAAAATCTGTTAAAATATAAATAGATTCCTGAATTTTCTGTTTGTAAAGGAAAATGGCATCATAAAGATTCAATTTTTTCCATTATTTTTGCAACAACATTTTCACCGCTATGTTTAGGAGGAAATTCCTCTAGATACTTCAAATTGAATGAAAGAACTCGAAGATTACATGCAAGAGCTTCGAGTGCTGTCTTGCTTAAGCTTTCTATTACCACATTTTTAACTATTCTCGTATCTACATAAACACTAAAATTGGAAAAAAATTCAGGCATGTGACCATACGATATTGGCGTAATAGTTCTATCATGAATAGTTAAATCGATTTTTATATTGTTTTTTTGTAAATATCTTATAATAGCATTAGAATCAATTTGATTTGTTTTGAATGTAAAATATTTTTCTTCAGTCGGTCTTGATTTTGAAGGTTTAAAATGTTCCATATCTATAGGATTTTCTAAATAGATTCGTTTATCTGATGGATATTTTGTTAAATCAGGTGTTGACAAAAAGACGAGATTTGCTTTTTGATCTGCTTCATTTATGAGTTTATGGAGCGATGGATCCACCAATCCATTACGTAATTCTGAACCATGGTAATGCAGAATTATAATTTTGTTTTTATATTTTTTCCTGATTTGGGGAACAATTTTATATAATGAATGAACATGAACAACATCGTATTTTTTTGATTCATCTATAACAAAATTTATAAATTTTTTGCCATCTAAATCATATAAAGGTTCGTTATAAAATGAAAAAAAGTTAAAGGGGTCATACCCATTACGCTTTAATATCGAAACTTTATGACCAAGTTTACGCTGGTACTTTGATAATACGCATGAGACTCCTGCCTGATCCCATATATGCAAAATGTTCATAACAGCAGAGTTATGTAAAATACTTTATAATAAATCTAAAGATACATCTCATCAATAACATAGAAAAATAATGGCATGTTTATGTTTTTTAGAGATTTTTAAGTAACAGATACTTTTTGATTCTTTTATGTTGGATACTTTTAAGAAAATTTCTAACTTCAATATCATACAGTTTAGTATCATTAGAGGCATATCCTTTAAGCATATAGAGAGCACCTTTTGGATTTTTCATAGAAATAAGACCGATTCTTGCTACTGAATAAAGTTCACTATAACCAAGGGCTTTAAGGGATTTTCCATAAGCAATATATGTCTCTTTTTTATATGAAGTTCGAGTAGGTCTAGTAGTATAACTTATCAAATCGTTTAACACATGTATTTTATACCCTAATTGCTGGGCTTTTATCAATAAATAAGTCTCATAACCAAAATTCAATGGATATTGTAATCCAATCGTTTTCCAAAATTCACTTCGAACTATCCTTCCAGAGCCTCTTGGTACTACGCTCCTTTCTCCACGGATCTGTCCAGAACAAACTGCAACGTCAGTGTTAGTATCCATAAAATCTGTAACTCGTTTAATATAGTTACTTGGAAGAATATGATCAGATCCTAAAATCATAATATAATCATAATTAACTTCAGGCAATAACTTTTCTAGTCCACGATTTATTACAGTAGCGAGTATCGGAGTTCCTTGAGCATTAAATCCTCTATTTTCAATATTAACAAGCTCAATATTGTTAAATGAATCAACAACTTCTTTAGTTCGATCCTCAGATCCATCATTTACTACTATAATATGGTTATTAATAATATTTTGATCTAAAAGCGAAGTTAAAGTTTTTCCTATGAACTTCTCCTCATTTCGTGCTGGGATTATAGTTGCTATTCTCTCTCGTCTATTTGTCATAAAAATCAACCTTACTTATTTCGATAACTAATTTACACAAGCCGATCCAAAGTATTATATTTTTTAGGGAAATATATAGATATTCTAAATCTCAATGCCATTTTTATACCGAAGAAAATAAGATGAGTTGATATTATTTTATTATACAAATCTACAAAGATAATAGGTTTCATATATTATCTATAGTTTTATTACCTTAATTAAGTAATTATTATTAATATTTTTTAATTTGGTAATTGAATCTCTTTATTGTTAATTAGAGAATTGGTCCAAATCAATTCTGTTAACAAATATAAAAATATACATGTTATCAAGCAATATATAATATTAAATTATTAGAATGATAAACTAAATTATTTACTGCTAAAAAGTATAAATGATAGTAATCAGACCTAATACTTAAAAATTACTTAAAAAGATTTAATTAATCTTATCCTTTTATTTTATAATATTGCCTTCAAGTCAACATTATCACATATCAAAAATCATGGATATAATTATCGCACTAAAACCTTTTTCAGTTCTAGATATTGGTAGTGGATTTGGTAAATACGGAGTGCTCTGTAGAGAATACTTAGAATTGTGGGATGGAAGACGAGAATATAAATTTCTGAGACGTATAGATGGTGTAGAAGCTTTTGAAAATTATATAACGCCTTTACATAAATTCATTTATAATAATATATATACAGAAAATATAACGGTGCTCATTAATAAAATTGATTATAAATATGATTTAGTATTATTAATAGATGTTTTAGAACATTTCACCAAAGAGGAAGGTACGTGGTTAGTAAATACATTATTGTCTAAAAATAAGGGTATTATAATAGGTACACCAAAGAATCCCAGTAACCAAAAAGATGTTTTTGACAATGTTTTCGAGACACACAAATCTTTATGGAAAAAGGATGAATTAACTAGCTTTGGGAAATATTTATTGGTACCAGATAACATTTCATTTATTATTTATATTACTAAAAACAAGCAAATATTAGATAACCTTCTGGTAAACTTAAAATCATTAAAGTTTTCTAGACAAGAAACAGGTTTCTTAGGTTTAGCATATAAGAAGCAAAAATTAATTAAGAATTGGAAAAAGAAACTTGCCTCTAGACCTATGATAGTCAAAATATATAAAAAATTAAAATAAATAATTGGTCGAATAATAAACTCTTAATTTCAATACGCTTATTTGAAGTTTTATTAACTCTGGATTACCTATTCGCAATTTGAAAATTGAAATCGTAAATAAAAAATAAATAAATACTAATTATGATCCTTTTTTATAGTATTTAAAAAAATAAATTCATAATCCATTTCAATAATAAATCAATGAGTTAGTTTTTATTTATTGCAATACTAATTAAAATGAAAAAAAGTATAAGTTATAAAATTTTATTTGAAAAAGATCACTAATTTAATTATGCTAATTTAACTAGATTTCTCTGCCGATCATTTTGATTTTATAAAGCACATCTAAATATTTGGATATTAGATCAAGTTTATTATTTTGAATGAGAATATCATGGTCTTTTTCAAGGTCAGTGATAAGTGAAGTAATTTTTTTATCAATAATTCTTTTTAAATTTAGAAGTTCAATATTTCTTTTTTCTCCGCTTTCTTCTATATCGTTGCTAATTTTAGCATCTTTATACTCAGGCTTTGATTGAACTAAAACATTGTTTTTGTTGGATAAATCTGATTGATTGTTGTTATTTGTATTCTTTTTTTCTTTTTTTATCTTTTCCTCTTCAATTTGCGTAGAATTTATTTCTTTTACCTTCCTGCCACAATTAACACAGACAATATTTTCTTTAAATTTAATCTGAACACCTCCACAATTGTCGCATGAAGAGCTTAGCAACGTACCTCCTTTTAATAACAAATCAGCTGCATTTTTGATATTATTGCCCTCTTCTTCAGGGGAGGAAGAAGATGAAGGATCAGAAGGAGCAGATTTACCATTAGACATAATAGCACTATTGATTAAAAAGAGTTATTTATTTGTCTTTTTAATTTTATTTTATTTATTTTTGTATTTGTAATATACATATAACTTAAGTTTCAGTAGAGGATATTTGTAATGCCGAAGCCTTCTCTGGTTGTCCTATTGACACTCATATTATAATTGTATATTTTCAATGAATAATCGTTTAAAACAGGCATCATATCCTTTATTGATCCACTAAGATAATAGCCAGGACAATCTCCTGTAAATTGAAACGTAGCATGAACTAGTGGTCTATTATTATAGGATTCCATCCATGATGCAAAGGGATACAACCAGCAAACTCCTGGTTTACCATCTTGGATTTTACAGCTTCCCTGATTATCTAAAAATCTACATTTTATTGCTTTTCCATCTTCTTCATCAGTCTCATTTTCTTTACGTTTTAAAGAGATCATTGTAATGTGAGTTATTAGATTTCCAAAATTCCCTGGTTCATTCCAAGATGATATTCTTGTTTCCCTATTCAAAAAATCATTTATCGAGTTATAATTCATTTTATTTTTAAGAGTATAAAGATCATCTTTGGTTAATGGTAATCTTCCTTGTTTTTCGCAACAGTTATGACAATCCGGCCAAAGGCATTTCCATAAAACAAATAAATTATCATTGGATAATTTTGGTATGTGAAAAACTACCTGATTTACTTTAATTGTAGTATCCACTACATCATTCCTTCTGCCTAAATGAAGATCATAAATAGCTTTTTCTATATTCCAATTTTTTGAAAGATTATCAATAGAAGATCTTACTGTGTCTTCATTCTGCATAAATAATTATAACAAATAAACCCCTTTAAATTTAGTGATCCCCTAGCCGACTATTTTTTTCAAATATTGTATCGATAAGGCATTTAATCGATATAGTAATTATATTACTATTATTATTCTCTCAAAATACAAGCTTTTTTAGCAACTTATAAAAGTTTAATCGCTTCAGGGACAAGCAAATATTGACATTGAATGTTAAGAATCTTGTTTACTGATGAAGCCAGATTTTGTATTCTGGGTTTCTCCCCATGATTCACAATAACTCTTTTCAGTTTTGGTTTCAATCTACTAATATATGCAAGAAGTTGATTATAATCCGAGTGATTACTAAATCCATGAATAGAATCAATTTTGCACTTTAATTTTAGATGTTGTTGTCCGTTTATCATTACATCAGTAGTACCTGACTGAATCTCTTTCCCAAGTGTACCTGAAGTTTGATAAGATAAAAATATTATTTTGCTAAGTGGATCGTTATGAATTTGTTTTAAAAATTTAACAGAAAGACCACCTTTCAGCATAGCTGATGCTACCAATATAATTCCTGGTTTATCGACTTTAGATTTTGAATTAAGCGGTTTGAGATTTTCAAAATTAAATATTGATATATTTTCGTTTAAGACTTTAGTTTTAATTTCTTTTCCTAGATATTCATAATATGTTTCATAAATATGAGTCGCGTCAAGTATTGATTTATCTACAAAAATTTCGCATTTATCTAAAGTACCAACTTCTTGATATTTTGTTAAAGTATAGATAAGTTCCTGTGAAAGGCCAATTATTGGAATGGGAATTAAAACTCTACCATTTTCTCTAAGAGTTTGATTAATGCTTTCTATCAATTTTGGATCTGTCTCTTCACGTTTATGAGGCAAATCTTTACTACCAAATGTACCCTCTATAATGAGTGTTTCCACTCTTGGAAAGTTCCATGAAGCGTTGTCTAATAAGTTGCTCTTTCCAAACTTCAAATCACCTGTATAAACTATATTATGTTCTCCATTCCCAATATGGAGGTGACTAGTTACAGAACCCAATATATGGCCCGAATTCGAGAGTACGAGTTTTATATCTGGCGATATATCGGTAACTATACCGATACTTAATGGCATAGTATGAATGATTACGTTTTCAATATCTTCCTCGGCATACAGTCCATGATTTTTATGATAATCGAGAAATAAAAGAGTCATTAATGGTAAAGTTGGTTCAGTACAATAAATTGGACCTCTATATCCATATTTAAAGAGATAAGGAAGAAAACCGGTATGATCTATATGGGCATGAGTTATTATGACTGCATCTATCTCATCTAAAGGAAAACCAGTAATATCAAATCGTGGAAAATAATTCAGAGATTTTTCTTCAAGAATATTTATTCCACAATCTAGTAGAACTTTACTTTCTTTAGTAATAACCAAAAAGCAAGATCTACCAATTTCGCCGAATCCTCCCAATGTAACGATACTTGCTTCACAACTACTACTTAATTTTGGTCTGAAAAGTTTTTCACCTAATTCTTTATAGAACTTTATCCTATAATCGATGGAATTATTTAGAACTTTATCTATAAATTGAATTATAGACATTTTTATTGGACTTCTCCGTAAATTAATTTTCCATCCAGTTTGATTGACTAAATCAAATAAAATTGTGTCTTCTATCTTGTTTTGTACTTCAAATGAATTATTTATGAATATCGTGAGATCTCCTAGGGCTTCGTCAAAAATAATCCCTTTAATGTCCGCATCAAAGGACTTCAGGCTTTTTTCAATGATGCTGGTTGAATCTTTTCTTGATTTTCTGATCGATTCATCTGTTCTTATTACCACTCTCTTTCTAATTGTATTCACTATATTGGAAATAATTTGTGAATTTTCTATCAAGAATTTGGGATTTTTACTATAAAGGGCAATACTAGGTCCTTCATATTCTATCTTTGTCAGGCCAGATTCCTTGGGTAAATTCTTTAGAATAGCTGCCATTATATTCTGACTTGATTGTTCATTATCAAAATTTGTAAATTCCATATTTAATTTCCTTCAGTATAGTATAATATACCTCAATTTTTTTGTTGAAATATAAATTGATTCCGATTTTTTATGAATTTATATACTTAATTATTTCAATTTACAATCAATAGAAGATTCATATAATGCTTTTTTATTCTAAATCTAAAAATAAGGTTGAAATAGTAATATATAATACATTCAATGCAAAGAAAGGTTAGATTATATGGATATAGAAACCAATAGGGAAAATACAACAAACCAAGATAGATCCAGTATGGATGGACAAAGAAATGAAACAGGTTTCAGAAAGTTTAGATCCTTTAAAATCCCAGTCAAAGTAGGAGAGGATTACGATGTGAAAATTGAGGCGATGAGCAAAAGGGGAGATTCAGGTGTTGCAAAAATTGAAGGGATGGTAATTTTTGTAGCGAATACAAAAGTAGGAGATCAAGTCAAAATAAAAATTAAAAGGGTAGGTATGGGATATGCTATAGCAGATCTTGTACAACAACAAAATACACAAGAAGAAGAACAAAAACAACAAGAAGAATAATATAATAACAATCAAATGTTAAAAATTTAATTTTACGAAATAAATTTATTTTATTGAATAATTATAATTTATTTTAAAGACAAGTATTTGAAATCCAGTACCCATTTGATGGAGCTCCCAAGGAAAATTCTAGTAGGGAATAACCTAATTTCTGAACTTGGAAATTTTATAAGAGATATCAATAATGGAATTTCCACTGTAGTTGTAATTAGTGGAGAATCTATAAAGAATAATTTTGAAAACAAAATAAAAGGATCGTTGGACTCTTATGGTATTAAAAATTACTGGTTCATTAGAAAAGAGGCATCTTTCGATGCTGTATCTAAAATAACATCAGATATTGAAAAATTAAACCTTGACCTTATACTAGGGATAGGAGGAGGAAAATCAGTCGATGTTGGCAAAATGATTGCATATTCTCTTAAAAAACCATATTTAAGCATTCCTACCTCTGCTTCTCATGATGGTATTTCAAGCCCATTTGTTTCTCTGAAAGGATCAAATAAACCTCATTCTCTCAAAGTAAATACTCCAATAGGAGTTTTAGCTGACATCAAATTAATTTCAGAAGCACCCACAAGATTATTGTCAAGTGGATGTGGCGATTTAATTGGTAAACTTACTGCTGTAAAGGATTGGGAATTGGCTAGAGATGAAAAAGACGAATATTTTGGAACATATTCTGCTCATTTAGCCAAATTGAGTGCCGATATTATCATGAATAAATCAAAGGAATTATTGATAAATGAAAATGGAGTAAGAACTATAATAGAGGCATTGATTAGTGCCGGCGTCGCTGCCGGAATAGCAGGCAGTAGTAGACCATGTTCGGGTTCAGAACATCTATTTAGCCATGCTTTAGAATATATCACTGATGGCAAGTGTGGTCTTCATGGTGAAAGAGTAGGACTAGGAACAATAATAATGGCTAGGCTTCATGATATGGATTTTGAAGCAATTATATCTGTTTTAGAAAATGTAAAAGCACCAATCAAAGCTAGTCAGATAAATGCAACCGAAAAGGAGATCGTTCAGTCATTAATAATGGCACAAGATTTAAGACCGGAAAGGTACACAATATTGAGTAAGTTAAAACTCGATAAAAAATCGGCTTACGAACTTGCAAAATCAACAAAAGTTATTTAAATAATTAAATTGTTTTCAGAAAAATATTATTTTGTTTTTAATATATCTATCCTAAATAAAAAATTTTGATGGTTAATGCTATCTAATAATAGACACAGAAAATTATTGGTTTATTTGTTGACCTCTCATCCTGAAGTTGTCTTTTGAGACTTTGTACTTGCTTTTGATTTCGATGCGTTTGTTTGAACTGTAGATGTTTCTAATTTGGATGTTTCAGAAGTAGCTGTTTCAGAAGGAGATGTTTCGGAAGTAGATTCGCTGCTAGTTGAACTGTCATCAGTAGTAGTAGAACCTTTAGCTTTTTGTGACAAATAAACTTCTTGAAAGGTTATCTTATTTAGTTCATTTACAAATTTGAAAATATCAGAAGTTATTGCTTTTTTAATTATTTGCAATCCATCTAATAAAGAAACATCTTCTGATAATTCTACAACTGCTTCATCAGATTTGTATTCAAATTTAAACTTTTCATCTTCAATTGGAAGGCGTCTTTTAATCAAATATTTAATTTTATCTTCGTTTGATTCGATTTTTTTAATAACATTTACATCATAAACTAGAACTCTACTTGCAAGTCTATGATTGTAATCGATTTGTACTCGTCCAGAACCAATATATCTAATTATCCCTGTTCTATCATCTAATTCCACTAGATCACCAACTTTTACTTCATGGGCTTTTTCCCCTAGTTTTCGTTGTGGGATCATCCTAACCTTATTAGTATCTCTTTCACCAAATCCCTTGTCTGGGGAGATTTCAACCGATTGCTTATCTCCTACATTTGTATTGGCAAGAGCTTCATCCAGTCCCTTTAATACCCATCCTTCACCAATTGATATAAGTCTTGGTTCATATTTCCTAGTTGGATCATACAGATTGGATTTTTTTGCATCTTCTTCAATTGTTGTTTCAAAAATTTCACCATTATCTTTGATTCTAGCAGTATAATCTAATAATATTAAAGATCCTTTATCAAAGGGCATAAAATTCGCTATTTATTTACCTTATATTAAGTTTGACAAGAAAAATACAAAAATGATTAAAAGAATGTATAGGTCAATAAATTTATAGATTTTTTAATTTTTCTTCTGCAACAGATAATGCTTCGTCTTTTGCGTCTATTCCTAACATTTTCATTGCCGAATAAATAGAGGACATAGTTCTCATGACATGATATCTCGTTACCTCACCCATACTACCTATTCTGAATACTTTTCCCTTTAGATTTCCGAATCCACCTGCAATTAAAACCTTAAATTCTTCGGATAACAATGTCCTAAATTTCTTATCATCCATTCCATCGAGATAATTTAATGCGATAATTACATTACTTCTTGCATCTTCTTTAGCAAAGGGAGTCAAACCTAGTGCGTTTAAACTAGAATAAAATGCATCTGCACATATTCTATGTCTTTCTATCCTTTTATCCATACCTTCTTCTAGCACAAGCGTAAGTGCTTCATCAAATGCATAATACAAAGGTAGAGCAGGGGTAAATGGTGTTTCAGTATGTTCTTTATAATATTTGAAATATCTATTAAGATTTAGATACAGTATAGGGGAGGGATTTGATTGCATATATTTTTTTGTCCTTTCGTTTATTGATATTGGGGAAACACCTGGGGGAGCTGCAAGAGCTTTTTGAGATGCTGTGATACAAATATCGATATTCCACTTGTCGACTGGGAGTTCGTCTCCCCCCAAGATAGAGACAGCATCTGCTATATAGAATGAACCATATTTTGCAGAAAGTTCGCCTAATTTATCCATGTATCTAATTGTAGTTCCAGTAGAAGTTTCATTATAAACTGCATACACTGCTTTAACATCTTTATTAGCTTCAAATGCTTCCTCAATTTTTTCAATTGGAGGATTCTCTCCAAAAGGAGCCGTTACCCTTATCGCATGACCACCCCAACTATCTATCAGATCAGCAAGCCTGGTGCTAAATTCTCCATTAACAGGGATAATTGCTTTATCATCCTTTTTTATTAGATTGACAACGGATGATTCAACCGCACCTGTTCCTGAGGTGGTTAATAAAACAATATCAGCACTTGTTTCAAAAACTTTTTGGGTTTTTTCTATTATTCGCTTGTATAAAATTCTAAAATCTTCGCTACGATGATTTATTATAGGCGCAAGCATAGCACTCATTACACGGTTTGGAACGTTAGTAGGCCCAGGAAGCATTGCTAAATATTCCATTTTTTTCAATTAGACTCTGTAACACCGTTATTTAAAATTACTTGAATATGAAAATTTAATGATGCAAGCGGATATCTTGTAATAAGAAAATTAATTATGACCATAAAAATAATATGATATTGTTAATATTTATGGTAAAGAGAAATAATGTTTAAATTTAGAAAAAAGAGATTACTAGATAATACATTTAATATTAATTGTAAAAATATAATTTCTTTTCAACCTGAAAATATTTTTTATCTTACTGGGTTTTGGGGAGAAGGAGTAGTTTTGTTGAACCAAAATACTACCAAATTATTTACTCCAGAATTAGAATATTTTCGTGCAGTAAAAGACTCAACAGACTGTGAAATAATAAAAACTAGAAGAGGAACTGATGCCTTGATAACTATTATTTCTGATCTAAAAAATAATGAATTTTATTGTACAGACAATACTAGTTATAGTACAATAAATTATCTTATAGAAAAAATAGGCAATAATAAAATAATTGTTAATGAAGATCCTTTTTTTCAAACGCGAAGTATAAAAGATGAGTATGAAATCAAAAATATCAAAAGAGCAGCCAATATTATAGATAAATTATATGAAATATGTGTAGAAAAAATTAAGGAAGGAATAACAGAGAAGGAGTTGCAAGCACTATTAATATATGAAACGTTTAAGATGGGAGGAGGGTTTCCCGCCTACAAATCAACATTAAATCCATTCATAATAGCAACTGGAATAAATTCATCATTCCCTCATGCGAATATTTCTGAAAATAAAATTAAAAGAGGAGACTTTATTGTAGTAGATCTGACTTTAAGGTTTAATGGTTATGTAGCTGATGCAACAAGGACTTTTGGCATAAAAACAATAAATCCAGAAATGAAAAAAATATATGAAATAGTAAAAGAAGCTCAGGCACTCGGATTAAACAAATGCATTGACAAAATAAAAATTGGGGAGGTAGATGAAGCCTGTAGAGAACATATATCTAAAAATGGATTCACAAAAGAGTTCAATCATTCAACTGGTCATGGGATTGGACTCGAAGTTCATGAGCCTCCTTGGATACGTGCGAATAATGAAGAATTTTTAAAGAATAAGATGAGCTTGACAGTAGAACCCGGTATCTATCTAGAATCAAAATACGGAGTAAGAATTGAGGATAGCATAATAATAGACAATCAAAAGAAAACAGGTATCGTCAATTTCAATAAATTTGACAAAGATTTGATAATTCTTTAAGATAATAACAGTGTTGTGAATGTAAGAGCATTGTAAGGTCATATCTAGGTGATCTTGTAAAGTCACAGTAATGAATTTGACTCTTCTATTTCAAAACAATATATGTAGGAACAACACAATTTATTGAAATTAAAAAAACTGGAGATAGTTTACAAAATTAACTTATCTGTCCATTTACAAAACTTTTAACTAAAGGATTTCTTTTGAAAGGAACGGTATAAATCAGAAGGTAATTTGGTAGCAGGTTAGTATAGAGTTCGCTCTTACTACTTTATAATACCTAGAAGATAAATAATGTCAAAAAGATGATAGAACTATTTTGAAATAAAAATAATTTAGCGCTTATTTACAATTGCTTCAGGTATTTGTAGGTTTTCGTAATACAAATGAAGATGTGGTTACAACAACTAGAAAGAGAGAGGAAGGTAACTTCATCCAAGATCCTTTGCGACTAATAGCTAAAACATTCAATATAGCGGAGAATGAAATACACTATTATTATTGCGGTATGTTCTTCTATTTTCAATTATAACAGAGAAAAGAAAGGCTAGACTTAGTCGAGAATGTTTTTTTTCTTATGTTACATTTCAATCTAATTACACAGATTTAGTTTGATATTAAATTTCCCAATGAAAAAATGAAAAACATTCTTGGCTTGTCAACGTAAGCTCGTAAATATTGCAAAATTTTCAGCTGGATTTATATTAAGTCTAAAAGTTAAACATATTGATAAACACACATAGAACTATTGACAAAAATTTATTCGTTTTATAATTAAACTAACAAGAAAGTCAGGGTAGTGATTTGGGTTAGCTAGTCTGATGTTGTTGTATCTCTTGGCAATTTTTATAGATTTTAACATTAATAATAATTACAGTGACGCAGTTGTTGGATGGTAGTAATTGGTAAGAGAAGATGTACTATTTACTATTGTATGTATATTTAGGATGAATATTTACATTGGAAAATTAAACGGGAAATCAAAATGAATAATCAATTATGGAGACAAAAGAAATGTTAATAACAATGAATAAATATAACTTTCATTTCATTTATATAGCCTTAAAAAGGTAAAACATCTTACAAATAACATCTTCCATTATTAAAATTTTATTGCGTGATTCTAATTCGGAGCCAGGTAAGATCAGTGTTTTTATTAATTTTTTACTTCAATTTCTTTATCTAATTACGTATCGAGTTAGTGAACTAACATTAGATCGTTATCCAAAGGCATTCATCAACATTCTAGTCAAAAATCAGGTCTATTTGTATGAGATAACGCTAAATGGTTAGTCAGGTATTGTCATCCTATCAATCAATGAGTACAAATACGTACAAGATAATAAAAAGAATATACTCTAATTCTTATATTTCAAATTATTAAAATTAGATAAATGTATCACCATATTTATATAATTTTATAAAATAATTTGATATTAATTTTAGACAATATTCTCATTTCGATTATTTATAACAACTATAAATCATAATCCGCTGTAATGCCATTACCAAACAAATAAGGATCTCCAGCCACAGAAATAATGAAATGATTGTATTCATCTGTATGTTTTATAACAAATAATATCCATTGAATTGCCATTTTTTATTCTTTTAATAATACTTCCATATTCTATCAATCAAACTCTTCAAAGAGATGAAACTTGTCTTAATTTTGCAAGAACTAAAATGAATGTTGAGATACCCTTTCTACCATTCTTGTAAACTGTATGAATTTCATATTTTCAACCAAAGAGCTATGTAAATATTTTACTAAAATCATGTTTTTTTCTTAAATGTGAATATCAAACACAGATTTAGATATTGATTCAACTGCTATTGCTACACAATAATTATTCTTTCCAGTCTGAATAGGAGTTTAATCTATATGATGAATGTTGAAATTATTTGACTGTAAATTTGACGAGGAAAGAATCCAAATCTTTCACTCCACTTCTATATAGGAACTAGTTTTCATTTCTCATTATCAAATCTATTTGACGCTTTAGAATTATGGTAAACTCAAACCAATAAAATAAGAATACAAAGGATACATGGACTTCAATATTGGTTATTTTATTTTTATCGTTCCTTTGAAAATAATAGCATTAACAGCTATTCCTTAACCAAATATATCCCACCAACAGACTAATGAAATAGTAATAAAAGAAAATAAAATTGGTGTTATTCCAATTTGGATATTATAATTTCAAACAATTTCTCCGCAATTGATTCTTTACTTTGAACTGTCAAATGTATTACCTCATTATTATTATTTTTATTATTATTATTTCTTGAAACGATAAAAACTTCATTATCATCAGAGCCTATATGAGTATTTTTTCTTCCTACATCATTTGCAACGACAATATCGGCATTACATTCTTTTAATTTTTCTTCAGCTTTTTTAATTAAATAACTATCTGAAACATCATAATAAGCTTTAAAACCCACTAAGAATACATCTTTGTCAATCGATTTTATTTCCTTTATAATTTTTTTTGTTGGAATAAATTCAAAATTAATAGGTTCCGAAATTTGACTAGGAATTTTTTTATTATGCATTTCTACAGGTTTAAAATCTGTTACTGCAGCAGCAAAAATAACAATATCATATTTCTTTGAGGAAAGTTCAGATTTAACTTTGACGTACATTTCATCAGAAGTATTTACCTTAATAGTTTGCAAATTATTTTTAAATTGGAAAAAACTGTTTGAAGAACCTAAAGTATTACCTACAATATTGGTAACCTTTCCACCATGTTGAATCGCTTCATTAATCATTGCAAAACCCATTTTTCCAGAACTAAGATTCGTTATTACCCTAATGGGATCTAAATATTCCATTGTTCCTCCTGATGTAATTAAAATGTTCTTAGTAGACAGAACTTTTTTTTTTAATTTATTTTCAATTTTACTAAAATCTAAAATTGTCTTTAGAGCCTGATCTGGTGGGATAATTTTTGCTTTTCCTTCAGAAATAACTGGATCTAAAAAAATTACGCCAAGTTTTTTTAATTTCTGTATATTATCGGTTACCAATTGATTGCCATACATAGCTTCATGCATAGCAGGGGCAACAAAGATAGGAATTTTTGCCCCTAATCCTACAGACAATATAGAAGTTATCGAATTATCATCTATTCCATTTGCAAATTTTCCGATTGTATTAGCAGTAGATGGATACAAAATAATTAGATCAGAACTATTATAATCTGCTAATTTTATATGTTCCATATTAGCTGTTAATTTAATTACAACATCATTTCCAGTAGCCCAATGTAAATAATTTGGATGTAATAACATAGTAGCTGAACGTGACATTACAGGAAAAACATTTGCGCCGTGCCTCATCAGAAGACGGGCAAGATCAATTGCTCTAAACGCTGCAACACTTCCTGATACACAGAGAACTATTTTTTTACCTTCTAATAAATGGCCCCACGTTCCTTTTATATCATTTGAGGAATGCAGATCAGCAGTACTAGTCATTTTTGTTTTTCCTATTAGACGAGGGTATTTTTTTTCTTGTTTTTCTTGGTTTAACTAACTGTTCATATTCGTTATTATGCATTTTGAAAGAATGTAAATCCTCTGGAAATTTGACTTTTTTTATATCATCAATATAATTACCTATTGCTTTCAGAATGATTTCTGAGAGATTGGCATAACTTTTTACAAATTTGGGTTTAATCTTATCGTACAAGTTTAACATATCGTGTAAAACTAGAACCTGACCATCGCAATGAGGACCAGATCCAATTCCAATCGTAGGTATTTTTAAATTTTGAGAGATTAATTCTGCGACTTCTAAAGTTACCATTTCCAGAACAATAGCAAAAACTCCTATCTTCTCTAATTCTTTTGCTTCATTTAAAAGATTATATCCTGAAATTGCAGTGGTGCCTTGTATTTTATATCCATCCCAAAGTTTAGTAGTTTGTGGTTTTAGTCCTATGTGTCCCATAACAGGAATTCCCATTTTAAGAATTGCTTTAATTTTATCTAACATCTCAATTCCACCTTCGATTTTAACAGCATCACTCCCAGATTTTATGAATCTAACAGCATTCTTTACAGCCTGTCTAGCATCAATTTGATATGAGCCAAAAGGCATATCAGCAACTATTAGTGATCTATTTGAACCAACTGCAACCGCCCTCGTAAACATGAGCATTTCTTTCATATTTACAGGTACGGTAGAATCATAACCTAACATAACCATGCCTCCACTGTCACCAACTAGTAAAATATCTATACCTGCCTTGTCACATATTTTTGCACTACAATAATCATAAGAAGTAATAACTGAAATTTTTTCTTTATTTTTTTTCATAGATATTATATCATTAATATTCAATTTTTTTGGTGTAGCTTTGATAAAATTGATCTTGTGACTA
>DATFCH010000061.1:0-3292 GCA_035253345.1 Nitrososphaeraceae archaeon | reverse complement strand
GCTTTATATTTTAAATTACGTGGTTTTGTTCTTAATCGATATCCACAACAGGGACACCATAATCCATCCCATTTGATAAATATTTCACATATTTGACAACGTTTTTGTCCACTAGCATATCTCCCTGATCCAACAGGTTTTTGTGCTTTATGTCTCACGCAAATACCTTTACAAGTCATAGTATTGTTATTTCTCAAAACTACTATTTAAAGATGAGTAAGATTCAATTAGTATTTTTCAAAAAATTTCTGATATTGAATATTTTAAAAAAAAGATTCTAGTGAAAGAATTATTTAATTGATATATTTTTTACTTGAAAAGCTTCATTCATTGTAATATACTCATTTATTTTCATTTCGACATCTTCAGGTTCGGTATCATCCATACCAGAAAATCCGGCTTTAAAAGAGATCTTGTTTCCAGAAATATTTACATCCTCTATTTCCATATCTGCATAAACATTTGCTAATTCAGCTGTCCAATCTCTTGCTTCTTGTTGATCTATTCCATTTGTATCAATATTTACATTTAGCATTTTTGTCATTCAAAGACACCTAACCTTCTTAAGGAAAGGGTATTAATAAATTTGCCTAAATAAAATATTAATTTCAAAACTTTGTGTTTATTCTGGTTCATCAAATTTCCAATGCTTTATTAACTCTTTTTCAAATTTAGAGAATTGATCTTCGCTTAATGAATCTCCACAATTTTTATGAGTAGGAACAACAGTCATTCCTGCCAATTTAAAATCAACTTCATAAAAATGTACCGATGGACAATCACACATTTCAATATATGTTTTTATTAATATATATATTATTATATCTATTATTAGTTAGGTGTAAACAACTCATAGTCATTAACTTGATAACTTCTTTATAATTAATAGTGTAATTATGGTCTTAGATTATTTATCAAACGCAAGATTTGATCAACTGAAAGTATTATTATAGAATAGTTATATTGATAATTATATAATAAACATTTATCAATCCTATTTTAAATAATATAATTAATGATAAAAGATAGACGAACAAAATTTAAAATTTTGATTATTTCTGTCTTAATTCCAACTGCATTCCTCGCACTGCATACACAATTTTCATCTAAAGCATTTGCAGAGGATAATAACTGGTATGTAGGTGAAGGTGTCAAGAAAGATATGTATGTTAAATATACAATTAGCCATTTTGATACAAATAATGGCAGAGAATTTGAAATGTTGTTATATTTCAAAGATCAAGATGATAAAGGTAACTGGATAGTACCTGTTTGGGTAGAAGACCAAGGCAAAGTGTATAATGGAACATTTATACTAAGTGCTTTAGATTTGACAGCGTTAGGTACTTCTCAAATACCAGACGAAATGAAAGAATATAGAAGTGCTTACGCTAACTCATTGCAATGGTTAGCTGCTTATGTTGGTAAACCCGGACAATCCTTAGGTGCAGCATCTTGGGGAAAGATAGGATCAATTGGAGGATCTGAAATAAAGCCTTCGGGTAATACACAATTAAATCTCCCAGCTTTTCCAGAGCCAGTAGATACTACAGTTGTTACATATCATAAATCACGAGATAGCAATATGTATATTATGAATGAATTTCCCTATCCTGTCATGGCAAAGACCTATGTTGATGTTACAACTGGAACGCCACCGATTCAGTTTCAATTTATTTTAACTCAAACAGGAACGGGTGAACCACCGATACCCAGAGCTGCAGCTTTAGATATAGAGCCTCCTCAAATACAAAGAACTGCACGAGGTGACTACTTTATTCAGTTAGATTGGAGTCCAACCACTATAACACCTGGTAATGAGACTACTTTCACTATAGATATATTAGACAAAGATCAATTTCCAACTTCTCAGGCGAGCTATGATATCAAAATAGTAGATTCGAATAGCACCTCATTACTTGATTTAAAAAATCAATTAGCAAGAGAGGGAACTAATTCTCACACAGTAACTTTTGACAAACCAGGAATAGTAGATGTTAAAATCAAGATTAACAGTGTAAAGGGTATAGATACAGGATTATTTATAGAAGAAGTAGAATTTCAGGTTCCGGTAAAGTAATAGCATAACTTTACCCTTTTTATTCTTAAAAAAGATAATAAAAAATATTGATTCCTAATTTAAAACGAGTCATCATAGTTTTCGGTTCTTTGTTTGTTGTTTCCATTATTGTAAATATTGCGATCATAGCATCAAATGGCGGTTTTGAAAATCCAACAAAAGGTATTGATATTCCAAGGAATCAAGACTTGTGGTTTGCTGGAATGAATATTAAAGATGGTGATGAACTGTTATATGATTTAACTTTAAGAAATGATACAAACAACAATTTTGATAATTATTCGATACAAATGGACTTCAAAAATAATCAAAATTATTGGGATATTAAATTTGATTTATCGAAGGAAAATGAATCCAGAATAATTTACGCTAATTTGTCAAAATCTAATCTAATATTAAAAGAAAAAACAATACAAAACGAAAGATACTTCAATATTATAGAATCATCATTATTACAAATAAAAGATATAACAAGGCAGCCCAAATATTTAGTTGTAGGTGCGAAATGGGATTCAATAAACACAGGCATAACAGAAATTCCTATTAAAATTGTTTCTTTAGAAAATATAAAAACAAATATTGGTAATTTGGAAACATTTGTTTTAAATTATAATATAGGTAATAAAAAAAGCAACCTCTGGATTAGTAAATCGCTCCCATTACCAGTTCAAGCTGAGATTTATAATGTAGATGGAATGTTACAATATAAATATAAATTAATAAATACTAACATTAAAGTCAATTAAATTTTAAAAATGAAACATTAAGAACTAATCAACACATTTTTGAAGGTCCAATTAACAAAATTTTCAATATCTTTATCTATAGTGCACCAGATATGTATTGAACCAGGCAACAATTCAATTCTTCCTGTTTTGAAAGAAACACGAACTCCTTCCTTACCCTCATACATATAGGCATCAGACGCAGAAGCATTAGGTATAGTTTCTATTGCTTTCGATTTTATCCGTTCTCGAGGATATAAAAAATTTTTTCTAAGTCTATCGAACACAATTCCAATATTTTCTTTACCATAAGAATCAAATACAAGGATCTTAGCAGGTTCTGGAAAATGTAATCTTAATTCAACTCCATATCTTGCTCCTACAAATTGGGCTATTTCATTTAATTTTGAATATAAAATATTTGGATTTTTTTTTTGAAACTTTTCTAAGAAAATTCTATTTGTTTCAAGGTTATATTTTAAATCCT
>DATFCH010000060.1:0-3753 GCA_035253345.1 Nitrososphaeraceae archaeon | reverse complement strand
ATTTTTGTATGATATCGTAATAGCTTGTAGTAAATATTTTTTACTTAAATATGGAAAGTTACATTCTTTGTTATACTCAGTCCAAAGTATTATTTATTAAGATTTGACTATGCCGTTAGTTCTGTCTTTATTGTTAATGCTATAACATATATTAAATGATAAAATCTTTAAATATTTATTGTAAATTCTTAATCTGCGTTTCGGTTTTTAAAATATAATATTAAAAAGATTTACCATTTTCGAATTTTCTTCTCGTCTCTTTATGTATTATTTGACCTATATATTCATCGATTCCTAAATCCTGGGCTATTTTGGATGGATCATTATTAAGAATAGATTCAATCGTAAAACCTGCGTTATTTAATATATCTTTCAATCCAATAGGTATTGTGATGTGTTCTATGCGATCATCGTTTTTCATTATATCTATATATTCACAAATAAGGTCAAAAAAATATTCTATATAGAATTTTTAGAGCAATATAGTGTATATTAAGATACATACCTGCTTAACGTAATATAGTGACAAGATAAGTTTGCCATTAAATAAATTTCTATCCAATTAATTTAATTTCATATTATCTGTAGTAAAAAAAATCAATATAGGCATTACAAGTTATTGCGAAAATACAATTCCTATTATTAATTGAAAAAATTATTTTAATTGATGTTTTTCGATATTTGGTTGTTTTGATTTATAAGTTATCAAAATAGTATCATTAATTTTGTATGAACAATCAGATATCATTCTAGGAATTCTATCACCAGCTTCAACAATACAATCATCTCCTTGTTTCATTTTTACTTCTGCCTCTTCTGTTATACTATCACTAAATAGACTAGTTGCAGATGAACCCAATATCACGAACACTAAAACCACTCCTGCAATAATAAAGATAATTGCTAATTTACCATAGGAAATATTGTCAAAACTCATTAAGATAACTGCTTTTGACTAATAAATATAAATATACTGTATAAGAAAAAAATGTGGAAAAATTCATAATCATAATAGATTGTACAAAAAATATAAAGAATGATTTGAAAGAATAGATTAGATACTAGAATAGATTTAGAAAATGAGAATTTTAGATTATGGAATTTATTAACCTTTATTCAGATTCTAATATAAAAAAGGTTATTTAGAGAAATTAAACAAAATCTAATTTTTAAAAGGATTTTGCCTAAAACAACTGTATAATTTCACATTAAAAAAGTTGTTAACAATTATTCAAGTTAAAAAATGCTCTGGATTTCTTAATCTTAATGAAATCTATAAGTTTTTTCTATTTGTGACTATAGAATAGGATTCCAATAATATTTAAGAAATCTATATAGCGGTATACTAAAAAATAGATGTAAAATATAAAACAATTTTAAACTAAATTGTCCATTTCGTGATAGATTTAAAGCATAATAAATAGAATTTTATACTAATTCATCGATCACTACGAAATGCATAATCAGATCTTTATTATGAAATACCTATTCAATTATAGATGTATTATTAGTCAACTGAGTAGAGGTATTATTGTCTAAACCTTCATCTATTTCTGCAGTTGTAATTAAAGATGAATCAATAGTTTCTGCTGTATCATTTTTTTGAGCAAAAATGTTTTCTGAGTTAACTGACAACAGTACTCCAATATTAAGAGTAGCAAGTAACATGATAACAAAATAGATTTTTTGCACAACTCTTATTTCATTATATACTTTTTAAATATTACTTTTAAAATAGATGTCTGATAAGACAAGAATAATAATCAATTTTATATAATTAAGTAATTAGATTTGTTTTCTCAGATGTAAAAATTTAAATCTCCAAAATCAAAATATCCGTATCTTCAAATACATGGATAGTAATACCCTACCAAAATGAATTTTCAAAGTTATATATTCTTGTCTATCGAGTATTTATCAACAGTAAATCATATTGATACCAAACTAAACTCTATATTATTGAATCTGTAAGATAGAGGGTTAGACGTAACTTAGATACTTTCAGAAAAACTCGCTCTGTTAAGTTAAGAAAATAGATTTAGCTGTGAATGTCTCTATTCTCATCATCATGTTATGGTTATAACATTTGAGAGAAATAGGACATCCACTGTTATAGTTATGTATTATTTGTATTCAACTTTCTTCGATTGAGTTTACGCAATACATCAAAGGCATCAGTAATATTCAGTGATAAAAAAATGAGAGGAGAGTAGTTACGTGTCTGTATGGACAAATTCAGAAATTTGCAGAATATTTAATTTACAAATACAAAAGAATGTCCGTCTTCATAATAGATGAACGTGTTATTCAGATTGGTAATCAATATTTCTGGCTAGAATTGTATTGAACCAATTCATCGTTCAGTACTTTGAATATACATATCTCAGAAGAGAGAAACATGCTTGCTACTGAAAAATTTTTTTCATTCACTAGTTGAAAAATATGAAAAACATACAGTTTACATTGATGGTGGAACATGATATGATGATGATGATGATGAAACATGCAATATACTGAAGTTGAAACACTACCTACATTCTTCAACAGAGAAAAACCTAATGTAATGGGTCAATCAGTATTTTAAGGATAAAACTGAATTGTTTGACGATTATTATCCATGTGTTAAAAATGAATATAATATATTTCATGTATAACTAGATACAATTCTTTGTTTCAATGTACAATAATACAACATTTTGAAATTATTTCATTAACGGATTGAATGAATATATATAAATTAACAAAGCCTTATAGAGATAGGCTAGTAATTCAAGATTCCATGTTGGATGTATTGTTTTCCATCTACGTTTATTTTCTAAAAATGTCAATGTTTCATTAGCAAGTTCAAATAGATTTTCTATCAGATTCATTTTCTCTATCAAGTCATCGGTGATTGGAATTTCTGTTCTATCTAATACAACACTCGTCTATTTCTATTTCTGAAGATTTCATGTAAGTAAAAAACAATTATTCACCATATCTTTTCGAGAGAAAATTTGATATTCTCGTAAGTGTATATATTATATTAAAATGCAAATAGAAAATACTTCTAATTCTTGTTTTGAATTATGTTGTGATTCAAAACCTGAGGAAGTAAAAAATAAAACAACATCTTTATCTCATCATCTCAAAGGTTACTATACCCTAAGATATTTTTTCAATCCAAACAATATATTTTTCCATCTCTTTATGCATACAGAAGTTTACGATAAAACAACAAATGAGAATATAGAGAAACACGGAATACTGTTAAGAAGTTGGAATCCTATAACCAAACGAGGAGAACGCTATATCTTTAAAAAAGGCGAAGAAGGTAATGGGGACTTGAACTTGAAAAAAATACATTTGCCAAACACAAAAACAGTTTTTGAATTTTCATATGATGAAAAAGATTATGAAAGTTGTTACAGACTAGCAGAAGAGATAATTGAACAAAGTCCTCATAAAGACATTGAAATAAAATTTATCAATCCTTAGATGAGATAAGTTCCTTTTAATTAACTCTGCTTTTTATTCGTCATTTATTACGAATTTGAGATATTTATGAAGTTTATAGTGTTTAAACGGTAAAATCTACTTGAAATTACTTTAATTTAGTTTTTATTTGCTAGTTCAAATTATACAAGATATAATATTATTTCATTAAGCAGAATTAATTTTCGGCGCCGAAAATTTTTTCACAATGTCTAAAATGGTAATCAATCAAGAGTAAAAGATGTCATTTATTATACCATACTCATTATAAAAATATAT
>DATFCH010000059.1:0-6452 GCA_035253345.1 Nitrososphaeraceae archaeon | reverse complement strand
TTACTAATATAATCAAGAGCCATAAGAGGGTTTGTAAACCCCATGACATGATAACTATTTTCTTGTAATATGGTTGTAAATAGAAAAATGACATCCTTTTCATCATCTACCACAGCTATTGAATTAGATTGGAATTCCAAGATTTTATTAACATAGATAAATAATCGAAATATTTATCATTTTATACATAATTAACCTTCTTCAATAACCTAAAATAAATTTAGAAATTCTATATTTTTACTAATTAATTGATTTCAAAATATTTTATTTAGAATTATCGTTAATGAATTAGTCTATTTTATTGCTTCAGCTATCTATCACTCTTGCTCCTGATAAATATTTCAACTAGGCTATCAATTTCAGCTATAAAAGTAGAATAGAATGTGTTTGTGGTTCAAAAAAAATTTTGTTAATAATAATGTATATTATGGAAATAACAAAAGAATTATTTTTAATCAATTAATTCTGAAATTCCTTTTTTTAAAGTGTCTATAGTCATAGGCTTTTCAATAACTTTATCTATTTTTTCTAGATACGGATTATCCTTTAATATACTATCTTTTAAATAAGCACTGATAAGCATAGTTTTGAGTTTGTAATTTACATCTTTTTCTCTTATCTTTTTTATCAAATCTATACCAGACATTTGAGGCATTTTATAATCAGTTATAATTAAAGAACAACGAGAAATATTGTCATTCTTGCCTAGATAATTTAATGCCTCCATAGGATTATCAAAAGAAACTGTTTGATAGCCACCAGATTTTAACCAAACATTATATAAAAAAAGAATGTCTTTTTCATCATCTACTAATAAGATGTAGTTATTATCACTTTTGCTCATTTTTATGATAATACTCCACTCTTACTCTATCTCACTATTAACTGTATAATTTTAAAGAATTCTATTTATAATAAAACAGAATGATTAGAATCAACCTCTAGATTATATATTCCATTTTTAACGTATTAAGATTATAGATTTGCTATCATTTATAGTAAAAGAGAAATTTAGAATAGTTAGTGAAATAATATCGATAATGGCTCTAAAATAAGAATCTATTATTGTATATATAGTACGTAGTATTTAGCTTTTATTATTAGAAACTTAATTTATAAATTTAAATATATTAGGATAGGTTACTTCACATCATTATTATTATTAGCCTTTGTATATGTTATAATTTATTGACTAAATAATTTATTGATAGTATTTATAAACATCTGTTTTTCGACAGGTTTCTTTAAAATTTGATTATTTTTTATGCCAGGAACTATAGTTAATAACTCTTCTAGTATATCTAAGGCTGTTATAAATAGAATCTTTATTGTTGGGTCTATGGCTTTAATATGTTGATGTAGTTGAAGTCCATTAAAATTTTTCATACGTATATCAAGTATTATTAGAAGGTTTTCAAAATTGGCAAGTTCTTTAATGTAGGCAAGTGCATTGAATGGTTCTGTAAACGATGTTACATCATAGTTGTCTTTTAAAAAGATTTTATAAGTAAAAAGCAAATCTGCTTCATCGTCAACAATAATTATCCTTTTGTTTTTATTCTTCTTTTCTTTATCTCCATATTTATCATATGAGAGTAATTGATTATCATTAACTAGATTTTTATTGCTATTATCGATATCATATTTGATAGTATTTTTTTTCTTAATACTATATGTGGAATATTTATTGTATTCTGTTATGTTGTATTCACCGTTATTTATTAAATTATAATTGTCCATAATGTTAGAAAAAGATTTTAAAACTCTATAAAAATTCTCACCGATAATTATGGTATTAGGAATAGAGAGAGAAGAATTTATTTTGGAACAAATATTCAATGTTGAGCCAAATAAATCTATTTGACTGTAATCACCAACCAAAGCTAAATCTAATACGCCATAATCCATCGAAATTCTATAGCTGAATGGAGGTAGATGTTGTCTGGCCAATTCATTGTTAACCTTATATCGCTCATCTAAAATTTTAAAACAACATTCAATAGCTTCTTTAAACACTCTTGGATTATTAGAATCAGAAGTTTTTGGAAAGTAAAATAATAGGCAATCTCCCATATTCTTTATTATTTTTCCACTATAAGTTTTGATTTCATTGGATATAGAATTTATAAAAGTTGAATAATATTTTCTTATATATTCTAAATTATCTATTCTAATAGTATTTTTAGTTGAATCTACTAAATCAATAAAACCTACACAACTTTTTATTGAATCACCCGAAAATCTTATTCCTTTAGAGGAAAAGTTTTTCATTTATAAATCTCCTATTTTTAAATAAAATGTAGTCTCTCTAAATGAAATATAGACTATATTTTTTATGCAAAAATCCATTATTCTTTTTTCTTTATAACAAATGTTTTAATACTATAAAAATAATTTGATATGAATTAATAAATAATTTTTATGTGGAGTATTCAACATGAATCATTTTATGATAAATTGAGAATAGCGTTTGAACTTTTAAAAAAAAATTCATAATATAATAATAAATATCCATCTTCATGAATCAATTGCTACAATCGTATTAATGGATAATAAACCAATTTTGCGGCGCCTCAAGAAATTTTCAATTAAAAAGAGATTAACAGTTAATAAGATGATTATGGTATAATAACAGAAAGTTCATTGAGGCTCATGGATTACTATACATGTCCTCTAATCTGGTTTTTCAGTCAAAAGAACTCCAGACAGAACTCCTGTCAATGGAATGGCTCAGATTGCATCCTATTTCTATTACACTTAATTTGTGTAATAATAGTATATGGTATTAGTATTATTTAGGATATTTGGTTAACATTATAACGTGCGCTGTATTGTACTAAGAATTTGATTTTGATTCTAAATTTGAAGATATGATAAATAAATTTAAATATTTTGTCATTGTTGTATTATATTTTAATTAGAATGTAGAACATACTATCAATTAATCGGGTTCACTACTTTAACATTAGAGTTTACCAACATATTAGTTATATTTTTCGGGAGTAGAATCATTCATGTAATAGGATTCTACTACCTTCTATTTAGCTATTACTGACACATATTATTTTGTAAATTGGTTTTTATTTATATATGTTCTAACATTCACTTCATCTTACTATTTATTAGAAACCAAAAGTATTGTTTGTTAAACATCTTGAATAAAAATCCATTGATGATTTTCTCAAAAATATTTTTACCTGTTTTAAAATTTGATAATAAGAAATTTTTGATTCTCATGATAATTGTGATTATTACTGTTACGATAGATTCACAAATTGGTTATGTTGCTGATTTTATTTCTAATCAACTTTCTTCAATTTGGGGTGTTGGGGTATTCTTAGGTGTAATAGTAGTATTTGCAATATCACAATACTTTATTCTCTCTTTTCTCAAGGAAATTAAAAATGAAAATAAAACTCGGGTCAATCACGTAGATAAGATGTATATTATAGTATCCATTGCGCAGTATATTTTAACTGCATTACTAGTATTTGTTATATTACAAATCTTAACCAGTCAACAGTACAGTCTTGTAACATTGTATGTATCTCATGTAATTAGTTATGGAATTTGGATAATAACTTTGGGCTTGTTAGCCAGAGGTTTTTTATCATGGTTTAGAAGGTCAAATCAAAATGTCATGATACTGCTACTTACTTTGGCTATGGTTGCTTATGTACTAAATGGTTTTTCATTGTTAGCTAATTATCTTAATATTTTAATGCAGCAAAATCAAGTAGTACTGTCAACGGATGTTGCATATTTCCCCGAATTTAGTATTTCTTCATTTGGAAGTCAAATTAATCTTACTAATCAAATAGCTTCTGGTATTGCCTATGTTCTTTCTTGGATTGGTACTGTCAAGTTGCTCTATCCATATATTCAAAAATTGGGAAAAATCAAGTTTTGGTCTATTATGAGTACAGCGATGATTTATTATCTTGTAAATTTTCCTCTTTTTGTATTGGGCTATTTTTCTCCATCTGAAAATATAGATGCCATGACAAATATTTTGATTTTTTCCTTTGGTGGAATTTTTACAGGAATAATATTTGGTGCAGCATTTTTATCAGTGGCAAGAACATTGAATAAAAAGAGTATTCTCAGAAATCATATGATAATTGCAGCGTATGGCTTTATTCTCTTTTATATATCTGGGTCGGCTATGGCAGCACAGGCAGCTTATCCACCTTTTGGACTTGTGTCCATGTCCCTTACTGGATTGTCATGTTATTTGATATACTCGGGACTTTATTCTTCTGCAGTTATTGTGTCCCAGGATTCTAACTTACGTCAATCAATCAAAAAAACCGTAACAGAGCAATCGAAATTTCTTCATAGTATAGGCACGGCTCATATGCAACATGAATTAGAATCTAGAGTCTTAACAATTGCAAAGAAAAAATCAGATTTGATGGAAGAAGAGACTGGAATTGAACCTTCAATGACAGATAATGAAATAAAAGACTATATAGAAATTATTGCAAAAGAAATTTACAAATCTAGACTCTAATAATGCTTTAAGTCAGTAGGAATAAAATTCTATATTTGATAGGGTTCTACTATATAATATTTAGCTTATTGTTAGAAACTTATTTTTTGATTTTGTATAATATTTCTCAAGAGACGAATGCTGTAATGGATTTCGTCCATTTCTTAGTTGTTTCATCAACCAAAGATTTTTGGTTGTAGCATTCTTGTAGCAATTCATATTTGATAGAAAATAGTTACCAAAGCCTATATACTTGCGGAGTCACAGATCAATGTTAATGAACAAGAGACAATCCTTTAATATAATTGCGATATTAGCCTTCACAATAATAGTCATGATGTTGGTTTCCTTCCCACTTCACCCTGATATCTATTCGTTACCGAGCGGCTACGGTCATTCATTTAGCCCAGTCAGTGCTGGAGGTATGGGCACGGGCGCGGCGACCAACTCGAAGTGCTCGTCGAACCAGATCGACATCGGCGGCACGTGCACGAGCAAGGCCGAGGTGTCGAAGCAGATCATCTCGATCACGCAGGGCGTCATGCAGAAGGAGGACGCCAAGGGGGTGCTCCTGCGCGTCGACGTCGACAACGGCACCGTCGTCAACACGGGTCTCGGGGATTCCCAGGAGGGAGTGCCGGCGACGCCGGAAATGAAGTTCCGTCCCGGCTCGATGGCGATCCCCATGCTCACGACTCTGGTGCTACAGCTGCAGGAGCAGGGCAAGCTCAGCCTCGACGACACCCTGTCGAAGTGGTTCCCGCAGTACGCCAACGCCGACAAGGTGACGCTGCGGATGCTCTCAAGCGTCACCTCCGGCTACCCCGACTACATCCAGGAGAACCCGCCCTTCCAGGCGGCGCAGCTCGCGGAGCCGTTCCGCCACTGGACGGACGAAGAGCTGCTGCAGTACGCGTTCGCGCAGCCGATCGTCTGCGACCCGGGCACGTGCTTCCACTACGCGCACACCAACTTCATCATCCTCGGTAACGTTGTCGAGAAGATCACCGGTAAGTCGATCACCGATCTCTTGCAGCAGAAGTTCCTCGGTCCGCTCGGGCTCACCGAAACGAATATCACGAAGCTCCCGGCCATCCCTTCACCCGCACTCCACGTGTACACGTCGGAGCGCGGTGTCTACGAGGAGTCGACGGGATGGAGTCCGTCGTGGGGCCTCGGCGACGGACTCATCATGACGTCGACGCTGCGCGACATGACCACGCTCATCAAGGCGGTCGGCACCGGCAAGCTGCTCTCGGAGGAGTCAGCGAGCGAGCAGGTCGAGGATCTGTCGAAGGGCCTGCCGGGTGCGCCTGGGCAGATCGGCTACGGACTCGGGGTCATGGTCGGCAATGGGTGGGTGTTGCAGAACCCGGTCTTCAACGGATACGAGGGAATTGCCGCGTACCTGCCGTCGCAGCAGCTCTCGATCGTGATCGACAACACGCACGGCCCGAACGCCACTCAGGGCACGAGCATCGCCACCGACATCTTCAAGGCGCTCGCCGCGTACCTGGCCCCTACTAATGCGCCGTAGTCCAGCCGAGCAATTGTAATGTCCCAACTTCAGTACACACGACTAATCAAAAGAATGTTGTAGTGCATCCTGCCACCACAAATTGTGCTAACATTACACATCCAAGCAGTGTCCCTAACACGACGAATATCTCAGTATACTAATACTGCGAATGGAAAACTGTTTACACCACTGACGGTCCAACCTGAGTTATTAGCAGTTGGTGCGCTATTAACTATGACTGCAATAGGATCTTGGCTATATACTCCTCCGGTCAGTCCTGTATTAAAAGGACAGAAGGAGGTTACAGTTCCATTCTTGCCTGGTTCTCCAGCAGGAATTATGATAGTATTCTCAACCTTTGTTATGTTAAGGGTTTGGATAGGTCTAGGAGGTCCATCATCAAATGACCTTTTCTTGATTTGACACCAATAGTTTAGAAAC
>DATFCH010000058.1:0-5972 GCA_035253345.1 Nitrososphaeraceae archaeon | reverse complement strand
TACAATAACTAGTATCTAAAAATTTCTTATACACTTTTCGAATTTTTTTTTGTAATGATTCAATAATTTTAGAGCCATATACTACTGCCTGGTCTTTCAACTACGGAACCATCGATTTTTTCATAGTCGTTTTTTGCAACTTGTGTTATATTCCAATAATTGTTACTATTATTACCTGAGTTCGGAGTGTAAATTTCTATAGACACATCTTTGACCTGTGTTAACCATAACTAAAATACGATATTATTTATGGTTAAAGAAAGCACCTCGTCACGAGGGATCAAATTAAATTATCTGCTAGTTAAATAACATGGTGTTCGCTGCCAGTAAGACTAACGCAAAAAGTACAAAGAAATCTAGTATACTGTTGATTGGCGCTCTATTTATTGGAATCATAATAACAATTAGCCTGTATTTCTCTTTCGCCGAATTGCCTTTAGATGAAAAGGCTGCATATATTCACATTCCAGTTCTAGTTACCCTATTTTCATGCCTAGTAGCATCATTAGTTACAGTCTTAAGAGTAGGGTTAAAATCTTCAGAAGGCAGATATTATTTATCCCTTGTTATCGCGATGGGTTTATGGTTCTGCGCACAATCAATTTGGGCACACTCTGAAATATTGCAAATTTTTACTTATCCATCTATAGCAGATTTTTTCTGGTTATTGGGTTTTGTCTTCTTAGGCTATCATTTTTATCATTCCTTCAAATTTTGGAAACAGGCCAACGTAATAAAGCTGTATTCCATTATAGGAGGTATAATTATTACCAGTATCTTAATAGGACCACTGATATATTTATCGCTTCAATCTAGTACAGATACAGATCTAGCATCTACAATAGTTAGCAACTTATATGTCATAGCTAACGGAATATTACTAACTCCAGCAATTGTAATTATGTGGAGTTTAGCCGGCAGAGATATTTTTTTACTCCACAGAATCTTGATATGTAATTTTTTAATTCTCAACATGTTAGGGGATGTTACGTACGTATATTACCAGATATTAGTAGAAGAAGATGTAGTTGCTGAACATGAATGGATTTGGGGGATTGTATACACCATTTCTTTTTTGATGCTTATGGCAGGTCTTATCTGGTATAAAAAAATTTCAACAACTATAAATAAGAATATAAAAATCACTATAGACAGGCTATATCCCTATCTCGAAAAACTATGGAATGAACCAACTGATAACTACAACCATACATCTAACATGTCTGAAAGCGAAGAGGGATTAGTAGAACACTTGACCAATCCAGAAATAATCAATCACAAGATAGAGAACACCATAAGAAAGACAAATGAGAAGATATTAATTTTGATTTCTACTAAAGAGATATTCCTTAAAATAAAAACTCAAATCTATAAGTTCATAAAAATATTCTCTGAACTTAACGTGGATGTTAGAATACTTATCCCTGGATCAGATGGATTGCAAGATTTAGCTATTGAATTGGAAAAGCATTCTAAATTCAGATTCCAGCGCCTTTATAACCCTTTAACTAAAGACAATGCGATATTTATTATAGATTCAAATGCTATTTTAGATCTAGAATTTAAGAAAGACGAGGACATAATAAATGGTGAAAAGGAGTTGCTTCTTTACTCAGAGAGAGAAACTCAGGTGCAGTCCTATCTAGCTTTATTTGAAAATTGTTGGATATTGCCGTCAGTACATGAGAAGAGATTTAGTCGACTAAAATAAAATGAATAATTCTACCGGTCGTCATTGTAGCTTCGGTCGTCATGATAATAAAGTATAATATTATCGTCATTCATACTACAGCACTTACACAACTTATAGGTGTACCCAATATGCTGAAGAAAATTCCTCCTTTTGATGTTTCCGTGATTCAGATAGGCCAAAATATGATTCTAAATACTGATCACAACAGTATCTTTCACTTAAAACTAATAATTGATATATAGATGATCTAATCCATCGATTTTTAAATTGGAACATTGAGATCTACTACGAGGTTCAAATCCATATAATTCTGTACCTATTTACAAATACTATGAATAATATATTGTTAAACTTAAAACCATTTTTACCTTAATTGTAAATAGATAATAGTAAGTAAAAGTTATTTCTTATATATGTTAAAGTCATTCATGAATCCTACAAAAAAGAGGATTTGAACCGAGCCTTCTAATCCCACCTCCTCCATTGAAACGTTAATCTAAGTCTTTCTATCTCCTTCTATTTGTTATATATATCATAATAATACACTAATGTAAATAAATAAAATAATTTAGAAATAATATCAGAAAAACAGACATATAAAATAAAGAAATAGAAAGTGGTATTCTGCCGTGATAACTCTGGCGCGTGTAATAAAAATATAAATAATCCTTTATCTACTATCTATTTTAATTTTTTCTTGGTATAATTAGAATATCATATAATGTTTCAAGTTGTTTTTGAATTTTAGTGAATGTAAAGTTCTGGTCTATAATAATATAAGAAAAATAGACTTTTGTAATTGTCCCTGTAAAAGATCTATAATCTCTTATTCTATTCAATTGTTTCGCAAATATATTGCAAATATCTCTCTGAAGTAATTGAAATCGAATGATATTTTTTTCCTAATAAAGCAACTCATAGAATCGTAATTACTTTTATTATCGATTAGAAGTATAGACTGACATACCAAAAATTTTATTGTCTTAATTAAAAAGTTATGCATTAATAAAAAGGAAAGATTATTTCTTAGTACATATTAGACTTCAGTTATGGGTTCTATAAAAAAAGGGATTCATATTTAGGTTTCAAAGCCTCTGGTGAGATTTGAACCCACGACCTAAGGTTTACGAAACCTTCGCTCTAACCGATCTGAGCTACAGAGGCATCATGTAAAGAAATTATTTTACTGGTATATAATCTAGATTCTAGTAACACAATTAAATCTAGAATTTTTATAATTATATGTATGAAAATATCCATATCAGGAGTACGAGGTATTTACGGCCAAGACCTCAATCTCCATGAAATTTATAGATTAACAAGTCAATTCGGTTCTTATCTAGTAAATTCTAAAAATAAAAAGATAAAATGTCTTGTATCGTGTGATACAAGAATTTCAGGCGATATAATAAAAAAAATTACTATATCAAGCTTAATTGAAAGAGATATCGATGTATTTGATTTAGGAATAGCACCTACTCCAATAGTATTTAGAGAATCAAAAAAATTTGATGGTTCGATTATAATAACAGCATCTCATAATCCTTTTGACTGGAATGGTCTTAAATTCCTTATTGATGGACATGGTATATTTGAAAAAGAATTAGATGAGATCTTATCAACACAACTAACATCTACACCTTTATCTTATGGAAATTATCAGAAATTACTTTCAAATTATGAAAATGATGTGTTAGACTTTATTCAAAAATCAAAAGAATTGAATTTATCCAAGAACAAATTAGTCTGCGTAGATTCTGGAGGCGGTGCTGCATGTGGCTATGCTAATAATATATTAAAAAATATTGGACATATTGTTTATGATGTTAGCGGAAATAAAGGCATATTTTCAAGAGGTCCAGATCCAACCGTAGACGATTTATCACAGCTGAAATCTATTGTAAGATCTCATAAACTTGATTATGGATTTTCATTTGATTTAGATGGAGATCGGCTAGTTGTTGTTACAAGTACTGGTGAGAAGTTAAATTCTGATATTACTCTGTTAATATGTATAGCTAATATGATATATAATTTTGAATCAAAAGAGTTTGTAACTAGTTTAGATACAAGTATCTCCATTCAAAATTTTATTAAACAACATGGAGGTCGTTTAACATATTCGAAGATCGGGGAAGCAAATGTGGTTCAAAAAATGCTTGAAAATAATGCTGATGCAGGTGGTGAGGGAAGCAGTGCAGGATTTATCACACCTAAATTTAATATGTGCAGAGATGCTTTATTAGCTAGTGTTTTAATTAGTACGATTAATAAAAAAATATTAGAAGAATGTTTCGAAATTTCCCATAATTATAGTCAAATTAGAACCAAAATTCAGATAGATTCTGAAGCACAAAAGAATATTTTAAATAAACTATATGATGAATTTAAGAAGGATTCGACGGAAATTAATACATTAGATGGAATTAAAATAATTATAGATGAGGATTCTTGGATTTTATTTAGAATATCTAATACTGAACACGTTTTAAGAATATCAATAGAATCAACTATCAGTAACGTAAAGTCTATGTATAAAAATGTATATGAAAGAATAATTAAAATACATGACCAGATTAAATGAAAAAGAAATTATAGATTTATTTTTTTCCAAATTCTTAAAGAATAAAATACAATTTCAAATAAGAGATGATGTATCAATACTATCCTTTAAAGATCTAAGAAAAAATAAATTTAGTTCTTTTAATTCTCGTCATATAATTATTAAGTCTGACATGTTAGTAGAGAGTACTGATGTAGTTAAAGAAATGAAAACGTGGCAAATTGCAAGAAAAAGTATTGTTTCGGCAGTTAGCGATATGTCTGCAAAAGGTATAAAACCACCATATTTTTCATTGCTATCATTAGGAATTCCTAGAGATTGGGCAAAATATAAAATAAAAAACTTAATTATAGGTTTTGAAAAAGCTTCCAAGGAATTTAATGTTATATTTCTCGGTGGCGATACTAACGAATCTAAGGAATTAGTAATTGATTGTATTTTAGTTGGTTTTACAGAATCTACAACTCAGAAAATTCCTTTAAGAAATAATGCTAAAGTTGGTGATATTATAATAACATCAGGCAAATTTGGTTATACCTCTTCCGGATTAAAAATACTACTTTTCAATTCAAAAGCAACGTCTTCTTTTAAAAAACGAGCAGTATCAAGTATCTTACTCCCAAATCCTAGTCAAAAATTTGGAACATTATTGGGACAGTATTTTTCAGCATCTATTGATTCTAGTGACGGGTTAGGAATATCCCTTTATGAATTAGCCAAACAAAGTAAAGTTAATTTTTATATCGATGATATCCCTTTTCCTAAAGATCTTATAGAATTCACAAAAACAAATTCTCTAAATATTTATGATATGATATTTAATGGTGGAGAAGAATATGAAATATTGGCAACGGTCAATCAATCGAATTTAAGAAAAGTTAAAGTTCTTGCAAAGAAATTTCATTTACCGATCTTTATAATGGGGAGAGTAATGACTGGTAATGGTAATGTTTTTGTTAAATGCAATAATTATTTGAGATTACTAGATGACAGAACAAGAAAAACAAGTAACGGCTATTTTCTATTAGAATACAAAGGATTTTTACATTTTACATAATATATTAAAAAAGTTTTAATATCTTAATTAAATGAATTATAAGATTATGTCTGAAACTGAAGATATTACTCAATATAAATGGGGTGTAGCTCATATTTTTAGTAGTTATAATAACACTTTAGTTCATATCACCGATATTAGCGGTGCTGAAACAATATCTTTTAGCTCGGGAGGTCGACATGTAACCGCTGATAGATATGAATCATCTCCTTACGCAGCAATGAAATCTGCTGTTTCCGCAGCAGATGCAGCTAAATCCAAAGGAATAAATGCTCTACATATTAGAGTACGCGCTGTTGGTGGAGTAGGACCTAGAATTCCAGGCCCAGGGGCTCAGGCTGCAATAAGAGCTTTAGCTAGAGCAGGTTTCAGGATTGGAAGAATTGATGATGTTACTCCAGTTCCTCATGATACAACCCGAAAGCCTGGTGGTCGACGAGGAAGAAGAGTATAATAGTATATTATTTTTTACTTTTTTTGTCTAAAAGAAATAATAATTTGAAATTCTGTATTTAAGAGTATACTTTAATAATTAAATTAAAATTATCGCATATATTGTTATTATCTTTATACTAAAAAATTTTATTTCTATAAAAAAGGGATTTTTATTTATCATTAGTTTCTTTGTTCTGTTTAAGTTTCTCAGCGAATGATACATA
>DATFCH010000057.1:0-4827 GCA_035253345.1 Nitrososphaeraceae archaeon | reverse complement strand
TGTATTTAATTTACATTCATTACACATGATTCAAGTAAAATAATTTGTAGTTGCTGCCATTTCCTTAAGTTTTTGAATTCGTTTTTCTACCGGTGGATGGGTTGAAAAAAGATGCATAATGGAACTTGATGATAGTGCAGGAATAATAAAAAAGGCATTTAGACTTTGGAAACGTTGATGTTGCTGTGGTGGAACCTGACGCATATTCCCGCTGATTTTTGATAGAGCACTTGCTAATTCTAATGGTTTACCAGTCATCTGAGCAGAACCTCTGTCTGCAGCATACTCTCTATATCGCGATATAGCTCTTGTAATGATAAAACTAATAATCCATGTTACTACAGCTACCAAGACAATGATTAGCATCATAGCTCCAGCATTATTTCTAGATCTGTCTCCATAACCATAACCACCACCTCCAAATATTGCTCCAAATAAAGCATAACGCATCAGAAAACTGGCTACTATTGAGAAAATACTTGCCAAGGTTAAAACCAACACGTCCCTGCTTTTAACATGAGATAATTCATGACCAATAACTGCTTCTAATTCGTCATGATCTAGAATATCCATCAAACCAGTTGTAGCAGCCACCAGCGAACTTTTGTGACTTTTTCCTGTTGCAAATGCATTCGGCATTCTTGTGTTAACTATTGCTACCTTTGGTTTAGGAAGGTTGGCCCTGTATGCTAATTTTTCTACAATTTCATGTAGCTGAGGATATTGTTCTCTTGAAACTACCTTGGCTCCTGAAAACCACAAGACCATCTTATCAGAAAAATACCATTGAGCTAATAGCATTATGGAAACCATAATAGTAATTGGGATAAATCCTACCCCAAAATAAGACAGGACAAAAATAAATATAGCATATAGTGCGGAAAGGGCTACAAAACAAAAGATGAGTCTCATAGACAAACTTGCGTCTCTTTTATAATTAAATAATCTATTATTTGTACTCAAAGAAAATCATGCACCACACAATATAGTTAACATTACGGACATTTAAAATTAATTGTGGTTGTTTATTACAATGTTATTTACTACAATGTTATTATTAGTATGATTGGTATTAGTAGTCTTTGGAGGAGTTCTGGTAACTTATCGCTAATGCTTTTATTTTGCTAAGAAGTTTTCCAATTTATCCATTGCTTGTTCTAGAATCTCCTCATTGGCCAAATATACAATTCTAAAGTGGTCAGACCCAAATGTTGAACCAAATCCAGATCCATGTACAGTTAAAACGCCTGTGGTATTCAAAAGATCGATAACAAAATCCAGATCGTTTTTCCACCTTCCTTCTAGGTTAATCTTTGGAAATACATAGAAAGCACCTTTGGGCAGGGTAGATGATATCCTTGGGATCGAATTTAGTCTTTTAACAATATAATTTCGTCTGTTTTTTAATTTGTGTACCATCTCGCCTATATGGTCCTGTGGGCCTCGTAATGCTTCTACTGCTGCTTTCTGTACAGGAAGATTTCCTGCTATCCTTACTCTAGCTAGTTTTGGAACGTTCTTTCTAAAGTCATCCAATTTGGGAGAGTTGCTATTTATGCACATGTAACCACAGCGCCAACCTGTCATTAGATAGACTTTTGAGAAGCCGTTCAAAAGGATAACGGGCAGATCTTTGGAAACACGTCCAATTCCAGAAAAAGTCTCATCAAAAACTATTCTATCGTATATTTCATCACAAATGATATACAGGTCATGTTGGGCGGCAACATCTACAATATCCTTTAAATTTTGGTAAGAAAATACTTCGCCAGTAGGATTATTGGGACTTATCAAACATATTGCGGTAGTTTTAGATGTTATTTTTGATTTTAAATCATCGATGTCGGGTTTCCCGTCGGAATGGATTTTAAACTCTACGGGATTACCACCATAAAACTTGACATAAGATTTGTAAGGAGGATAGTGAGGTCCTGGCATTAGTATCTCGTCATTAGGGCTAACAACAGAAGCAAGGGTCATATCTAACGCTTCTGAAACACCATTAGTAACCAAAACATCATTTTCAGTAACATCAAATCCTTTTCCTTTCTCCTTTTCAACTATAGCCTGACGAAGTTCTGGCAATCCCTCTGATGCAGTATAGTAATTTTGGTTATCCTGTACTGCCTTTATCAAGGCATTTTTTATATGTTCAGGAGTAGGAAAATCATACTGAACCGGGTCACCAATATTTAGGTATATAGCTTTTTTAGAATTCTTTTTTTCATATTCTCTTGCATGTAGGATGATGTCTCTAATAGCATATTCAACACCAGCTGTCCTCTCTGAAACTTTCAATTGGGTATCTACTAATTACGAATTCCCTAGATAAAGTATTCTTTACATATCTTCAGATAAATGTTAAATGAATGATGAGACTATATTAAGTGTATAATTCAATCACAAAGAAATCAATCAAGTTTGCCAGATTTGATAAAACATCCTATGAAAGAAAATTAATATGATAGAGAAACTATATGTTGAAGCATCATTAGTAATGTAACTGTATTAAAAATTGGGACTTTATTCTATTTAGTTAAGGAAACACATCAAATTATTTAAAATATTACTTAATATCACTATTTTAAACCGAGAGTAGTGGAACCAGGAAACATTTTATAACCAATGAACTGCATTTCCACAGATCGCCAATCTTCTTCATCAATATTAAGTGGTAATTTTTCTTGAGATATATTATCATCATCATCTAAATTATTTATAACATATTGATCACTTGATAATTTGGATAGATCTTCACCAAAATTTGTTTTTTGAGGTTTTTCTTCTTGTAAAATATTGGCAAAATTCGGAGTTGGTAAGAGCATTTCGTTTGTATTACTAATCAAAACATCTTCTAAAGGCGATCGATTTTTTTTGCTAGGTTCTTCATAAGTCTCTTCTGATTTTATTTTAAAAGTTTCTTCTTTTTGTTTTTTGATTTTAATAATATCCTCAAGATTTTTTTCGGCCGTATCCGTCTCTTCTAATATTGATTTAAGCTCTCGATCCTTTCTCGCGATTTGCTCATTTAGAATATTATTTTCTTGAAGGTAAAAATTGTATAACCGTTTAAGATTTGGGATTTTTGTAGAAAAAGATTGATATTCTTCTTTTAGTGAAGATAAATTATCAGTTATTTCAATTGCTTCAGTTCCTTTTTCAATACTTAAGCCTTTTTGTGTAATAAGATGAAATAGGTTAATAAAATGACCAGCCGAGTTCCTATCGTTTAATTTCGTTAATATTTCCACGACTTGTGTAGGATATTGAAGAGCACAATATTCCTCGTAGAATGAGTTTGCTTCTTTCGCACTAATATTTAATTTTATAGCTACATCTAAAGGCTCCATACCTTCTTTGTATAATTGCAGTGCTTTTGATCTTGATGACAAATAGATTCTTTTATTTTCATTTTCCTCTATTTCTTTAGTTTCTATTTCTCTTCTTTCTTCTTCTTCTCTCTCGTATTCTTTTAAGATTTTTTCAACATCTCTAGTTGACATATGCAATTCAAAGACAATCTTACGTATTGTATATCCCCTTTCTCGTAAAGCTATAACGTATTTCTTTCTTTCCTTTATTGAAAATCTTACCATATAGAGTATAGGGTGAGATGATGTTTTTAACAATTTTTAACAATAGCGTGGTCATATTGTTGTTTTCTTCGTTTTCATATATTTTCATTGTTTTCATTTGTTTTCTTTAAATATTTTTTAAACTTGAACTATAGATCCCTTAAGCTGGACGAAAAAATTTATTTATTTGTATGAGGAATTGATACGCAGAAATAATCGACTTATTCTAATAACAAGCCAATTTAATAAAATTAGTGTTTTCATCCAAAAAGAATGTTTTCAAACTTATTGCATTTGCAAGATAATATCTAAGACTTCACGCATAGCATTTAGAATTAATAATTTATAACATCGTTTATTGGATAACCTAATATTATCAGTATCATCGTTGTTTAATGAATCATCAATTAAAAGTTATGAGTAAAATGATACTTTTGGGTTAGTTTAATTAAGAGACTTTAATAATATTCAATAATGGGTTCGTAGCGTAGTCAGGATATCGCGGCGGTCTTCGGAACCGCAGGTCGTGGGATCGAAGCCCTCCGAGCCCGTGTTGATAACGATGCTTAAATGCAGCCCATCTCTATAGATTTATGAAGAGAATCCTTTGTCTGCACAACAAAAAAACTTCGTTACTGAAAAATATAACCAAGATGATCCTTATGAATCGTTTTTGTATGCCCTGAAATCCTCAGAAACCAAAAGACAATATCCCAAAAGACTCAAAGTTGTCTTCGATTATTTAGTATCTATAAATGAATTAAAAGAGACTCTGTTAGAAAATCAATGTAAAGAAGTTGTTTCAAAAACCTTGCAAAATCCTCATTGGCTAACTTCTGGAATAATGAAGTTCATAATGTTTCAAAATGAGAGAATTAAAAGAAAAGAAATTGTTGCTATTACTGCTTTTAATTACATTCGATCTTTAAAATTATTTATAGATATGAATTTTGATATGCCGCCTATAAACTGGAAAAAGATTATGAGAGGTTTACCTTCTCGAAGAGAAATTGGGAATGACAGAGCACCATCAAAGGCAGAAATTCAAAAAATAATAGAATATCCCGATCGAAGAATTAAGCCTCTTATTTTGTGTATGATTTCAGGAGGTTTTAGATTAGGAGCATGGGATTATTTAAAATGGAAACATGTTATTCCAATAGAAAATAGAGAAGGCGAAATTATTGCTGCAAGATTGATAATATATGGTGGAGAGCCTGAAGAATACTATTGTTTTATAACTCCTGAAGCC
>DATFCH010000056.1:0-3063 GCA_035253345.1 Nitrososphaeraceae archaeon | reverse complement strand
CTTCATATATTTATCAGATTCATTTTCTTTAACATTGTAAACAAATTTATTGTATTCTTCAGTAAATTTATTAAATTTATCAATTTTATGAATATTAGAAACATTGCTTCTATCTTTCTTAAAGTCAATTTGAGATTGATTTCTAAAATATTCATTAGTTTCTTCAGAATCATTTTCATTAGCTTTGTCAATCAATTTATTAAATTCTTCAGTTAATTTATTGTATTCTTCAATTTCATGCATATTATTAGAATCATATCTTTCATTGGAAGTACTGAAATTGGATCCCATTGATTTTGTATAACCAAAATTTTTAAATTTAAAAAGATTCGATCTAACCTTTTGAATTCATGATGTTAGTCGTTTATATTTGAAACTAACAATTATTAAATAACAAACAGAATAAAATACAGTATTAAGAAATCAAGATTTGTATGAGTATTGTTTTGATTAAAATAAAGTTTTATTATATTCAGTTGTTAATAAGCTATCGATGATTCGATTTGTTATAAAAAAAAGTTATTCCAAAACAAGTACTAGTACTGCTGATAAATTTGTTGTTATTGAATATGAGTTTTTATCGCATCCGCTTCTTACTCCTCCGCCATTAGGTACATGACTATTACTTCCGTAACTTCCACCGCCGTGATGACAAGAACGACACTAAAAAAATCAATATTAATGGGCAAAAAAAAAAATACACGATACTGCAATTTTATTGGCAGTAAAATTTCAAAAAGTTTAAATAATCACATGACAAAAATACGTAATTCTATTGGCTTATATGTATAATATTTCATGTAAAACAAAGAATCAAATTGGACCAGCCTTAATTACATTTGCGACATTTTTAAAAATGAAGAGAGAATTAAAGATAGCTGCGCGAGAGGTCTAGAATAACCCCCTGTTGTGACACGTGAAATTTATGTAGTTAGCCAATAAAAAATCGTGTGGCACAACAAAAAGCATAAGTTCATTCGCGCGTTTTTGAAGCGAATAAAAGCATAAATTCGTTCGCGCGTTTTTGAAGCGAATCATAGGATAATGTTCAAATTACTTATTTTCTTAACAAAAATTTTTTTTAATCAATAAAATTTAAAATTTATTCGAAACAATTTACGCAATCAATTAAGTTTTTAATGCCACTATTGAAAATACATGTAAGGAATAATTTAATAATTTAATACAGTACGGTTATAATTTGAGAACAAATGAAAAGTATTTAATTTCTGAATTCAAATTGGTACTCCTTTGCAACAAGACTCGAATTTCCCATATTTTCACTATAATATTTGAAATAATTTGTAATTAAAAATGTAAAATTATATTCAACAATCATAACTAGGCTTATTACCTTGTTATTAAAATATCCAATTGCAATTTAGCATACTTATAGCAATCTTCGCACAAAAGATGAGTATGACTTGAATTTAATTTGCAACAAGTGAATGGGCACGACCAATCTAAAGACGGTAATTCCTTTAAAAGTTTTCCTTTGACACATGAATTGGAAGCTCTCATTTTACTTCCATCACAAGTTACTTGCTCCATTTTGGAGATTTTTCATCTTAATTGAATACTTATATATAAGATTATAATAAGAACACATGATAAAAATTTATTTGCTGATAAGATGTAGTTTCTAAATCTGTCGAACAGTTTACAATACTTTGAATAACAACATTATTACATAAGCAAGCAATATTTGATATTTTATTTTGAGATTATCATATTCGGGATTTCACAAGGTTATGTGATTATGTCATTTTAACGTACGCGTGCTCATCTTATAAATCGATAGGTTTAATCATTGAATACCCCAAAATTTGTATTGTTTATGTAATAACGTTGTCAGTCAGTACCACGATTGATTGTAGAATGTTTCTCTGACAGCATAATATCCTTTGAATCTTTTATTTTACATACATAATTTTATCAAACGTTACGATTAAATTATAATTGGTTCTTTTTAATTAAAAATATTAATTATAATTAATGAAAAATGAATTTCTGATTGTCTTAAACATATTGTCGGATTCTTTATTCTATTGTTATCATCAATCTATAAATATCCTTTTTTAAACAACTTTATGGTTAAAATGCAAAAAATTAATTATTATCATTTCAAAACTTTTCTTACAACACCTTATACTGGCAATGATATCGAAAGATTTAAAAAAATTGAAGAATCGGTCAGTAGGAATAATCAACTTTCGATGGAAGAAAAATTTAATCTGCTAGAGAGGTTTAAAGATGAAAAGGATTATTTCTTTGTTCTAAATGGTGAGAAGGAAGCCGAAAGGCTCTGCAACAACTGCAAAAACTTTTGTTTAGCGATTAAGTATTGCGAGAAATGCGTCAGAAACTATTTGAAGAATCAAACTTGGACTTCTGGAAACGAAGAAGTTGACAGTATTATAGTGGATTTTCAGCAAAACACATTAACTCCTAACATGGTAATTGAATGGATCCCATACGATAATTTCGAGAAATTTAACAATCGTATGTTTTGGAAAGAAGGACCCTACGATAAATGGAATAGTGAATTTGTAAAGCTTGAAAGATTTGGAAAGCGTGAGGTGATACTCAAGGAAATGAAAGGCTTTGAAAAAGAACTTGTAATTGTATGTTTTTAATTGAATTATTTTTAAAAATGTTGCAAACATGATTAACGTTTGATTTATAATAGGCAAAAAACTTCTTGCTTATTAGTAGCAAATGGGGAGGAATTGAACAATGCTATGGTCTTACGAAAGATAATTCTAGCAATAAGTACATGCTTGTAATGGCGAAATGTGGTTACAGTTTGGAAAGTTATTTGGAGAATGAAGGCACTAATCTCGATTTTCTTGAAAGACTTAAAATTATTTTCGAAATAATTAAGGGACTTTTTAGAATTCATAGCGAGAACTTTGTTCATGGCAAAATAAATACCGAAAATGTATTGTATCTTGAACATAAGAATGACTGGTATCTTAGCCTTAATGCTGTTGATTCTTCAGATTCTAAAAAGTATGACATATATGGCTTTGGATTAATTGTGGAAAAATTATTTTTCATGGA
>DATFCH010000055.1:0-2577 GCA_035253345.1 Nitrososphaeraceae archaeon | reverse complement strand
ACTTTCCATCCTTCTTCCAGTTTGCGTCTTATACACCATCTTCTTTTCTTTTCTAAATCTCGTTTATACTGCATCTGGTGTAACAACACTCCTTACTCTTGCCTATTAAAAGAGTGTAACAGATGTTATGGGATAATACAGCGGAACATGTTCCGCATCATAGTTTAAATACAAGTAGCGAAAGCGAAGGAGAAGAACAAGAAGAGAAAGGAGTACCAGAAAAAGAACAAAAATCTCTCCATGATATTCCAGAACCAACACAAGAATTAGAACCCGACGATCCAAGAAAGGACGAAGATCGAATATTAGAATCGTATGAAATCAATACTCTCAAGTCAGATTTAGAACGGGCTAGAAAAATCATAAGGGAACAAACAGAACAAATTCAACAACTATCAATAAAGCAAGTCAAAACATTTGGGCATAAATTCAATTACAAGACGGATCTTCAATACCCTAAAGGAACTTTCATTCCTATCATCATAACCACCTTTCCAGATAAGGAGACTGCATACGCAATCGTCGATGAAAAAAGAGCAGAGGTACTCAAGAATAAAAATGAAATCCTACAATCAACAGGTAATTTCATTTCATCAATAGAAAAGGAAGGTGACTAAATGATATGACTTTCAAAAATGAAAATAAGAATAATAATGAAGGTCAAAATCCTGGAACTGCTAATACTAACAATACAAGATCTACCACTACAAAAATCATAACAAAATTTACAGTTCATAAATATCATATATTAAATAACTATACAATAGTAACACTTAATCCTGAATATTCTAATTTGATAAACCCATTAAAAGATTTAGAATATAATTCCTTGCGAATATCAGTAAAGGAGAAAGGTCTCTATCTACCTATAATCATAAATCAAGATAATGTTTTGTTAGATGGTCACCATAGATTTCAAATCTGTAAAGAGTTAGGTATAGAACCACGATTCGAAGTTAAAAAATTTGAAGATCCGCTAGACGAACGACAGTTTATTATAGATATTAATGACAAGAGAAGACACCTAAATGATTTTCAGAAAGCAGAGCTAGCATATGAATTAGAGAAAATTGAAAGTGAACGAGCAAAATTAAGAAGTCTAAACAATTTAAAACATGTAAAAGACAAGTTATCGAAGAGACCAATTGATCACTTCGAGCACACTACATATAAAGGCAAAACTAGAGATATTGTATCCAGAAAAGTAGGAATTTCTCAAGGAAGCTATGAAAGAGCTAAAACTATTATTAAATATGGTTCAGAACAATCAAAAGAAAAACTAAGAGATGGTAGATCAACTATCTTTAAAGAAGTTGAAAAAATTCGAAAAGACCAAAAGAGACAGGAATTAATATCTCGAATGAAAATATCAGAATCAGAATCTAACTGTAAAAAAACTCTAGATAACTGTAGACTGATGTTAGGAGATTTTCGTGATAAAGGAAAAGAGATTGAAGATAATTCTATAGATTTAATATCCACAGATCCTCCATACGGTGAGCAGTATCTATATCTATACGAGGATCTAGCAGAGTTCTCTGCAAGAGTACTAAAGCCAGGTGGTAGTATAGTTTTCTTTGTTGGTCATATAATATTAGATCAAGTCATCGGAATTTTCAATAATTTTTCTTTGATAATAATTACTCAAATCTTAAGTACTGGTGGATTTTAGGAGTTAAGCATTCAGGGCATCATACCAAAATTCATCCAAGACATGTATTTGCAGAATGGAAACCATTATTGTGGTATGTAAAAGGTGAAAAACCAAATGACTTGGTAATTTCAAATACAATAGGTGACTATATTGAATCTGCTCCTCCATCAAAGATTGAACATGACTGGCAACAATCCACAATAGAAGCAGAATATGTTATAAAAAATTTAACAATTGAAAATCAAACAGTTCTAGATCCAATGATGGGTTCTGGAACTACAGGAATAGCAGCATTAAATCTAAATAAAAGATTTATTGGAATAGAAAAGGATCAAAAAGTTTTTCTTATAGCTAAAAAGCGGTTAGAAAAAAACTATACGAGGATAAAAAATGATGATGATGATTAATCTTAATAAAATATACAATATAGATTGCATAGATTTTATGAAAGAACTAGAATCAAATTCTATCCAAGTTAATATTGTTGTTACAAGTCCTCCTTATAATATTGGTAAAAATTATGGAACTGTTTACAACGATAAGAAGCCAAGGGATGAATATCTTGATTTTATTGATGAGGTTGGTCAAAACATAAAAAATATATTGAAAGACGATGGTTCATTCTTTCTTAATATTGGAAATATACTTAGCGATTCCTGGCTAGCAATTGATGTAGCTAATATAATGAGAAGGTATTTCGCTCTGCAAAACACAATAATATGGAATAAATCAATTTCCATAGAAAAATCAGATATTTTGAAAAAGTCTGACTATGTCGACATTCCAGAAATTGTTTCTATAGGTCATTATCAACCAGTAAATAGCCAAAAATATCTAAACAATAACTATGAATATATATACCAATTTTCCAAGATAGGAAATGTAAAATTAGATAAAATAGCAGATGGTTTTGCAGTTCCGTT
>DATFCH010000054.1:0-3588 GCA_035253345.1 Nitrososphaeraceae archaeon | reverse complement strand
TAAGATAAAGAATAGAAAAATTAAACATAGAATTGATAGTGATATTATATTTTAATTATTGCCATATTATATTTTTTTATAAACCACAATGAATATTGTTTTAATACGCATCTTTATTTTAGCAATAAAAGATTAGTAGTTATTATTTTTATTATCTCTCCTAAATATTTCTACATTCAGCTTGTTTAATTCCAACATTAGATTCAACAATCTCTTTGATGCCATTTTGCATAAATTCATTGGATTTTGCTGCAATTACTTGTCTTTCTTCACTACTTATGTATTGATTAGGTTCTAATCCTACACCTCCTCTTACTGATAATGTTGGATAAAAGTCACTTATTGTTAGGTCATTTACTATTTTTTCAAGGTCTTGTTTTGATATCGTTGCTTTCATTATAAATTTATCAAATGTTGGATTATCTGAAACTTTTTGTGTTGATTTGATATTGATAATATTATATTGTTTTATGAAATCATTTACATTTTCTTTGAATCCACTAAAGACTATTGGTAAATTAGCATCGCTATATTCAATCATATTTAATTGCATCTGTTTAACGTTAATTTCATTTTGTGCTCTGAGAATTTTATGTTTTTCATTTGCTTCATCTAATAGCTCATAGCATCTTCCATCAACACTTACATTTACATGTTTTTCAGGATAATAAGTAAATGCAAGTAGAAAACCTATAGTCCCACCTATTAACAATATTAGTTGTTGTACTTCCATAGATAGGTAACAGATTCACTTACCAACATGGGTAACACTTTTTATCTGCTTGATTTTTTTGTCATTCTGCAACTATTTAATCTTCCTTTCATAAGAAACATTTCAGATGGAGTGTGACCATCAATACCACCATGTTCTCTTTCTTCATTATATGCCTTGACAAACATAGAATATATTTTCTTTCCATCATCTACATTGAAAATATTTTCTACTGCTAGAAACTCATTTTTGACTATTTTGTTATATGCCTCAATCTTTCCTTGTAGTTGAGGATATCTTGCAGGTATGGATTTATCTTTAATGTTATTACGTTGTAGAAAACGTCTGAATATTTTAGATTTGAATTGTTTACCATTGTCATGCATTACCTTTTCAGGTTTACCATTCTCTACAATGTAGTCCTCAAGTACATCTATTACATCTATACTTCTCTTTGTTTCAGACCATTCACTTGATATCTTTCTTGAACAATCATCAATACAACTAATACAATAGTTCTTTTGAACACAGTTTTGAATGTAAAAAGGACCCAATATATCCATCTGTACCATCTGGTTTGGTCTTTTCATTGCAAATCTTTTCCATTTTCTGTTTCTGATTTTACATTCCAGGATATTCAGATCGTGTCTTTTCAGTATCTTGTATATGGTTTTAGTACTGAGTGATATTTCCTTTAGTCTTTTTAGTCGGAATCTGATACGCTTACATCCAAATCTTTTTGTTATACGTAAATCCAGTATCTCCTGTTCTGTCTCTTTTGTTACTTTTTCAAGTTGTATATTGTGTGGTTTTCTACTTCTATCATGTAAACCTTCTATTCCATACTTTAGGTACCTGTTCTTCCACTTATAATATGTCTTGGTGGATATCTGGTATCTAACACAAATATCGGTTACAGAATCTCCAGTCCATTCTTTCTCATGAATTAAGTTAAATTTTGTTTGTAATTCTATTTTTTATACACTTCCTAGCAGAACTAGAAAGTGTTACCCATGTCAGTAAATGAAATTGTAACCTATGTGTGTAAGTACAACAATTAGTATTCCAGGAAATACAAATTTATGGAAACTTAGTGGCATATTTTATTTTATCCTCCTTCTTATCTTTATTATAATCAACAAAATATCTATACCTTCTTTTTACCACCTAATTATTTACTGAACTCATAGAAGAATTTACGTCTCTTACATTTTTTGAAATATATTCTTGAAGATAATCAATGTGTTAATCATTTTCTGCATAAGAAGTTTTATTAAAAATTTTACTTCTTTACAAATTCAATGAAATTTAAATCTACTTATTTTTATTTTTGTGTCAAGATCTTTATTAGATGTATTTTTGGTTATCTTCTATTTTTAATACATCACCATATTATATGGAATTACGTTATGCAACAAGATATAAAAGGGAAGTAAATCCAATACAAAAACAACAAATTGAACTTTTCAACTTGGTTAAATTTATTTTATCTTATTTACCATTTTAAATTTCGTCTTCATTTGAAAAAGTTAAAAGATCTAGAGATCAATTCTGATACCATTTTGTAAAATAAGCATCTAAGATCTGGTAATAAGTAATATAATGTTCAAAACAATAATTATGAAGTTAAAGTTTCCATGACAATATGAAAATTTTTGAACAGCCAGGTAAAATTAAATCTCATCTAGAGAAATTTGATATTGGATCATCTAAAAACCAGATAGACATAAACTATATAGGAAAAGAAATAGAATGATAAATAATCCAGATGGTTGTTAAATTAAGAGATATCACTTAAGTTACTTAATAAGTTAATGGAATATAACCTATAGAGTTCTAAATTTGTGGATTAGATATATGAATTTGCTGTCTTGGTTATAGAAGAGTACTTCATATGCACTAATTAAAAATTTAGTAATCACTGATTGAGGAATTCAAAATACAATTTTTCAAGTCTTCTCTGTATGTATCATGGGGTTCTGTGGATCAATCTCAGCAATTTCAAAATAGTTTAAAGTAAGAGTATCTGTGATTTTGTCACAACGTATTTTTGCAGTCGAACCAGGAGGATTAACAAAACGGGCATTAGGTATTTGGCCACTATCAATTAAATCAAAATATAATCTAAAATTACCTGAATTTTCTAAATCTAAATAGAATTCTAATTTTACATTCTTCGTACCTGGTATTACGTATGTTACAGCCTTCATCCCAAAGGTTTTATTTGCTAAACTTTTTCCTAGAGAAAATTTTGGTATTACGAGTTCTTAATGCTCCTAGTAATTGTTGTTATTGAGCATCATAAATCTTTTTGATTGATCTCCGTTATTTATTAAATAAAATGCATATTCTGATCTTTGATCTTGATATTGATTAGAGGGATATCCAATTCTTGTTGCTAATTCTATTCTGGCTGTATCTGATCACCTTTCATTGTTAAAGCTGCTGTTACTTCTTGATTGATAAAGGTCTATCATAACTTTCTATTATAGCTTGAAATCTTCTCTATCTAGTTCTATTTTTATGCCTCAATTACCATTTCAAAATATTGCTGCAGATATTAGAATACAGGCTCCAAATGCTGTCAAAAATAAAATAACTAATGTGGAAAATTATAATATAGATTACTATAAACAATTAATTTTAATTCTAATATGATAGCAAATATCTTCTTATTCTTCTTTTGATGAATAAAAGGGAAAAAACAAAAACAAAAAAAGCAAATACATAATACTAATATTATGACATTAGTGACTGTCGTAACAACAAATTAATCTTTTTAATATTTTTATTTCAATTTTTGCTATCACATCTATAAAAGCTATGAGGTATGTATTGACGTAGTATAGACAATTTTTTCTTCTGTCATTAGAAAT
>DATFCH010000053.1:0-4625 GCA_035253345.1 Nitrososphaeraceae archaeon | reverse complement strand
TCATAAACAATACTAATATTATAGAAATAGTAACAAATTATAGAATTTAAAAGGTATTGAATATATTAATGAATAAAATACTATATACCACTATTATACTATGTTTTGTTTTTATTGTTATTTTGTTATCATATTTTACTTTAACAATAGAAGTAGTACAAGATAATGAAAATTACAAAAAAAATAATCCTTTAAACAATCAAGATATATTTGCTCAAGAAGATAATAAATCTCTTGTTGTAAAGAATTCAAGAATAGTAAATCTTTCAGGCATTAATTATGCTGATATTGTAGCCAGTCGCGATATTCATCTAACCAGTTTTACAATATCAACTTGGTTTAATACCAATATGAATGTCACTGGACAAATAGGTAATGCTTTTTTGATAAATAAAGGTGGATTTGGAACAGATAGAGAAGGATTTAACCTTAATTATGGATTATGGCTTGGCAACAGGGAAAGAGTTAATGGAGGATTTGAAACTTCTATCGGAGATGATTATTATTTGAATTCCCAAGGATCGTATGCTGATGGTGTTTGGCATAATGCAATTCTAACATTTGATAATGAACAACATATGTTAAAGTTATACATGGATGGTCTTGAGGTTGCAACAAATACAACAAAAGTTGGAATAATACCTGATAATATTGGTAAACAACCTATAAGAATAGGAGCAAATTCCTTAGTTGAAAAGGGAATGATAAATGGAAATTATACAGGACAAATAGATGATATACAAATATGGAATTATGCTTTTACTAAAGAACAAGTTATAGATTTGTTTGAGACAGAATCAAAGATATCTAGATAAAGATTAAGAATAATGAATTTAAATAAATATACTATAGTAATGATTTAACAATAGTAAAGAAAGACTCTTGCAAAATATACTATGAAGCAAAAAGATACCTTAAATTTCTCGAATATATAGTTCGATTTCCATATTTTCCACCAATTGGACATCCAGAAAATATCATTTTTATTAAATTTTGTTATTCTCGAAAAATACTTTACTTTTAACTCTGATAACAACTAATATTTTTAATACAAATTGATAAGATTAATTCACTGTATTTTCTTTTAATCTCAATTTTAGATACTCTTTAGTTAATTGTTTATTAAAACCCAAAAAGAAAGATGCGTCATCTATTATCATATTATAGAATTTAGCCTTTCGTAAGTTTTTTAATTGATTATCAATAATTTTAATAGGATTATCAGAGACAAATGCAGTGCATATAAGTCCTCCTAGAATCTTTTTCTTATTTGGTTGAGGAAAATGTGATAGAAGATTTCTAATCTCTTCATATCTTGGTGCTATTCATTCTATAATAGTTGATAATAATTTTCTCTTTTTGTATAATTATCTCTGCTATTATATCTCGTTGCGGTATTGTTCTCTGCCAATATGAACTTTTAGAAATAGGTACTGATTTCTCTTGATAAGAAAACAGATTTTCTTGAAATGGTAATTGATTGCTGTTATTTATGTTATATGGATGATCGGTATGATTAGTAGGCAAGACAAGAGGCATGGAAGTAGTTATCAAATATTCTCTAAAAGAAATGATAGAGTCAAAGAGACCTCCATGTTTAATATTACAATGACGTTTTACATTCCCTTTTCGTGTTAAAGTCTGTTTGCATATGTTACAAATCCACTTAGGACTTTTCAATTATTTTTTTAAATTATTCTATAATCTCAATTTGACTTATGAAAGAGTAACTCTGAGTCACTCTTTAAAAATTTTTAAATAGGAAGTCAATAGATATTTTCTAATAAATAATTAATAAATAGCTATATAGACAGAAAGAAACTATTTAGATCTAATAAATTCTCTTAATAATTATTAATATTAATAAAATTGATAAATAAGATCATCTTTTTTATGAAAACTATATAGAAATATGATATTGCATTTTATTTTGATGATTTATAAAAAGTTAGATAAATTTGTGAAAGGAATAAAAAAATAAGGAAAGCGTTAGACCTTTACAGTTATCAAGTTGTCATAATATAAATAAGACTGTAATTAGAACTAAAAACAGTATGACTTTAAATTGGTTGAGTTGAGTCTAATTACAAGAAACTGAAAAAGGTATTCGGAAGTACATATCTATAAATGATAAGTTTTACCAAAAAAATTTATAAAATTTCATCTATGGACAAAGTAATTCAGAATCGAGAAAAATGTAATTTGAAACTAATAATATAGAAAATTTGTGAGCTAGCGTTGGTTAATACCAGAAAAACAGGATTAAAATAATTTCTTTAACGTTCTACCCCAAACGCTAACTTTATCGAAGTTTTAAATTTATTTATTTTACCAGTATTCGGATCAACAATAGCAGTCTTATTCAAAATTTCAATTCCCGTTATTCCACGGATTGTCTTATTTGGTTCATTTAGAGCAACCTGAGCTGCATCCTCCCATCCTTTATCAGAACTACCGATAATCTCTGCTATATTTGCAATATGGTGAGTCATAATTTTTTATTGGGATGTATGTTTATTAACTGTTATTATATTTGGTAGTATTGATTAATAGTTTGTATTATCTTTTATCAGAAAGTCAAAAGAATGCAAAATTTTTTTATGAAACTATAGACAAATATGTTAAAGATACCGAACTAAACAATAGATCAGATTTAGAAGATCTTTGGCAAAACATTAAACAAGACAAAAATATTTAAACCAACGCCTTGAAAAACTAAAAGTTGAATTAGAATTAATGATAATTGAAATTATCATATGACAATGTAAATAACCAATCTTTGACTATACTTTAAGAATAATAATGAATTTATTGCCTTCTGCCTCTTTTTATTTATTTATTTATTTATTGTCTCTCTTCTACTTTAGCAATAGGATTTATAGGAATAAACGATTACAATAATAGCAATAATTTCTCCAATGCGTACGCACAAGAAGATTTTATAAAAGAAGATCTACTCAATGAAACTATCATACTAGAAAATATAAGTTAATCATTTAATGTAACAGATGGTGATTCTGTTACATTTGAAGAAAATAAGAAGAAATAACTCCAAATACTATATTTCTGAAAAATCAATAAATGAAAAAAATATATGGAAATATTTGATTCAAGGCTTGTAAAATTAAATGAAAAAGAGAAGATTTTAGTTTTGATGCTTCATACATGGATAAGCAGCAGAGTAATCGGAACTACAATAGTATTATAGTATAAAGTTTATTTGATTCGATCACATTTGAAGTAATAGTGAAATTAGTTTCTGTAAATGTTGGTTTACCTAGAAAAATTAAATTTGGAAATGATATTGTAACTACTGGAATATTCAAAAACCCTATTCATAAAAGGATACTCATAAAGAAATTAAACCTCGAAGGCGATAAACAAGCTGATCTTAGTGTTCATGGCGGACCAGACAAAGCAGTTTATTCCTATCCATATGAATATTATGATTTTTGGAAACAAGAGTTTCCAGATGTCTCGTTTAATTGGGGTATGTTTGGAGAGAATCTAACTACAGAGGGCCTTTTTGAATCTAAAGTAAATGTCGGGGATATCTTTCAAATAGGAGCCTCAAAGTTAGTTGCAACTCAACCACGCATGCCGTGTTACAAACTTGGTATTAAATTTGGTAGAATGGATATAATAAAAAAATTTTTAGAGAGTGAGAAATCTGGAATTTACTTTAAAGTTATCAAAGAGGGCGAAATTGGAGTAGATGATATTATTAGATTAATCAAGAAAGATAATAATAATGTTACAATAAAAAATATAGTTGAACTTATTAAAAAAGATGACAAGGATAGCATGATACTTATGGAAAAAGCAATTAAAGTTCCAGATCTTCCGACAGGATGGAAACATTATTTTCTTGAAAAATTAACTAATTCAAAGAAATAATGATTATTATATGATAAAAACAGTCAAGCTAATTCCAAATAGTTCTTCAGGAAACCTAAAGGATAGATACAACCGAGTTGCCAGAAAGTTAAGGATTTCTGTGACCGATAAGTGTAACATGAAATGCATTTATTGCATGCCAAATGATAACATTAAATGGATTGAAACGAAAGAAATCCTTAACTTTAAGGAAATAATTAGAATAGTATCCATTCTTGCACGGTTAGGTATAACAAAAATTAGAATTACTGGTGGAGAACCGTTACTTAGACCATCATTAGAATATTTAATTAGTGACCTAATAAAGATAGAAAATATAAAAACCATTAGTATGACTACTAATGGTTTTTTGCTAGAAGAGAAAATCAATCAATTAAAATCAGCAGGACTGAATTCTCTAAACATAAGTCTCGATACCTTTAGAGAAGAAAGATTTAGAACTATAAACGGTATGTCAAATTTAAATAAAGTTATTAGAGGTATTCAAAAAGCAAGAGAATTAGGTTTAAAAATAAAAATCAATACTGTAATAATTAAGAAATGGAATGATGATGAAATAGCTGACTTTGTAAATTTTGCTAGGGATATGGATTTAACTGTACGGTTTATAGAATTTATGCCTCTAGATGGAACAGGTATTTGGAATTATGATCTTGTTATGACTAAAAGGGAAATAATAAAAATAATAAAAACGAATTTTCGTAATATGTTTTCTTTAGACAAAAATA
>DATFCH010000052.1:0-2557 GCA_035253345.1 Nitrososphaeraceae archaeon | reverse complement strand
GCTAACAATAAGACCATATTGTATAAGATGTTCAGTAAACAAGCGTACCATGTCTGGTGAAGTAGATTTTTTCCAATCGCCTTGTAGTTCACAACATATAGAGAACCAATTCATAATTGTAGCTCCTGCTTGAATCATACGTGAAACAGCTGCTTGCTGTACTGTCTGATTAAATGTACCAGACGCATCTATTGCAACAATTACATCATAACCAGCTTCAATTGCTGATAATGCTGGAAATGCAATACAAACATCCGTAACAATTCCAGCCATGATTAGCTTCTTACGTCCTGTAGCCTCTACGGCTTTTACAAAATTTGGGTCGTCCCATGCATTTATCTCACCCTGTCTTTTTATTACTTTAACATCTGGAAAGAGTTCAGTTACTCCGTGTGCTAGTGGACCATTAGGTCCCTGTTCATAACTTGATGTTATCACTATGGGTAGGTCAAAAATCTTTGCTATTTTTCCTAGAGCTAACACATTATTTTTTAATTCTACTTCAGACCAATCTTTAACCAAAGGCAACAGTCCTGTTTGATGATCTATTAATAGTAGTGCTGCATTATCTGGAGAAATTCTTTCATATTTGAATGAATTTTTTGAATACATTACAAAAATAACAACAGTCAAATATTTAACCTTGGTAGTGTTTTAGGACGTATCAAGTCATATTTCTTTGACTATTGCTACTCCATATAGATTAATATATTTAATTGACTTACACAAAATGATATCAAATAAGCATACAAGTTGTAACTTATTACTAGTTTTTGCTTTCTTTTACTACCTATAAATACTAAAATTTTATTTTGACAAATATAGGACAAATAAAAAAGATATATTTAGTATCATTTAAGCAATTACCATAAGTGGTTTCTCTTCTTTATTGGATTGGTTTTCTTTTTCTACTATTCTTTTATTAGGTATTACTTCTTTTTTAGGGATTTCATATGTCTGAAATATAGTATTCATTTTTAGCTTTCATATTTCATAAAGGTTAAAGAAGAATTTTAAATTTAGGGATAGTAGAACCAATTATATTTCAATAAATCTTTTATATCGTCAGGTAGTAGACCATTGATGACCACAGGCTAATTGGAAATGAAATCTTCCATGTAGTAGATCTTAATGTTATGGTTATAACATTTGGAAGAAATCAAGAACATAATAATTGTAGTTTTACACTCTTTGTATTTGGATTTTCTTGGATTGAGTTTACGCAATACATCAAATACATTAGTAATATTCAGAGATGAAATGAGATGAGATAAAATGATAAGATTGTTATATGTATCTATGGATAGATTCTGATATTTGCAGAATACCTTATTTACAAACGAAAGCAATATCAATATTCATCATAGAATGCATCGTTATCAAAATTGGTAAACAACAATTCTGGTTGTAGTTTTGTATTGAACTAACACATAGTTCATTTAAAAATACATATCTACAAGAGCTGAAAAATTTTATTCATTCACTAAACGAGAAATATTGATATCTAATGGAATGGGTCAATCAATATTTCAAAAATAGAATGGAGAATTTTGATAACTATTATGTAGGTAGCATAATGAATGTAATCTATTTTAAGTATATAACTGAAATCATTTTATGTTTCACGGTCTAATTATACTTCTTCCAACAGTAACAATCTCAATAGTCAGTTACAAGAAGGGATGGATAATACCTAATTTGAGAGTCCCATTCTATAGTTAACAGTAAAAGAAGGAATTATTTCAGATAAAATGACAAGGATATACTTGAAGGCTAAAGATGCAAATTTTGGTTTCATTTAAAATATAATAATATTTTCACAAGTTAACACAAATTCAAATATATCTTAACAATAACTATGCTTTAGATCATATTTTCAAAAAATAACTTGTATAATTCATTCTTTTTCTCTTCTGATATTACCTTTTTTTGTTATATAAATTCGAATATTTCAGAAATCTTTTATGACTCTCAATATTATCTATTACACATGCAATTACCATGGAACGATCCCAGATCTAATAAATTCGCAACTACTATAGGGTTAATTACATCAAATGGATCTGATGGACCAAATATTATGGCCTGTGAATGGACACATCATTTATCATATGATCCGGGTTTGATAGCTATATCTTTAGGACCTACTAAAGCTACAGTTGAGAATATTAGACACTCAAAAGAATTTGGTGTTAACTTGTGTGCAACGGATCAATCTGTTTTATCTAGTGTAGCCGGTGGATATAGTGGTAGCAAGTATTATAAAATTGAAGCATTAAAGGAATTAGGATTTCAATTTTATGATGCTAAAAAGATCAAGACATTAATGGTAAAAGGAGCCTCACTCAATGTTGAATGCAAACTATTTCAGGAAATTACATTTGGTGATCACATAATGTTTATTGGGGAAGTAGTCGATGCTACACATGGTCCAGAAAAAAAATCATTGATATATCATGATGGAAAATACTGGTCGTTACAATCACAAATAAAACCTAATCAACAAGAACGCGAACGGATAAGAAAAATAGTAGAAAAGTATAAAAAATAATTAATA
>DATFCH010000051.1:0-10034 GCA_035253345.1 Nitrososphaeraceae archaeon | reverse complement strand
ATTGTGAATTGACCAATTTAACAAACCTATTCTATTTTAAAATATTTTATCCTATCAAATTATATATACATTATACTATTAACTTCTTATATAACTATTACTTAAACAACATTCTACTAGCAAAAAGACAACTAAAATTGTTAGAACCATTCTACGAATACTCCACAAAGTTTATTGATATATATTTTCTTTTATTAATAAAATTATGAACAGACCATTATTTCTATTTTTATCAAGTGCTATGATCGGAATAATATTTCTAGTTGGTAGTAACATAAATTTTACTTCAAATGCAATGGCTTTGAACATAGTTCCATCCTCTTATCAAGACGAGAATTATTTGAAAAGATATGAAAAATTTTATAAGGATGATGATTTCAGAGAAGCATATTATAATTATCATAAACAACACCACCAACAAGAAGAACAACCTCAACAATCAAGTCATAATGATTACTCTAGTCATGGAACCGATAACAATAACAAAAAATATTATGCAATAGATACCAAAAATAATATTGGCATACCCTTTTCATCTGATGAAAACGATAACTATGAAAGAAAATACAATAGTGAATATGAATCGGTATCCAGCAGTAACTATGAATCAGAATACAGTCAATATACAAATGATAACAGTATTTACAAAAGATAGGGAGATGGATATATCAAAAGATTTATACCTTGATTATAAAGTATTTATTATAAAGTCAAGATTTTTTATCTAGGTGGAAAATAAATACCATTTTTTAATACATTTTATAATCACATGGTAGTTTTTGAATTTAAGCAGTTATCTTGGTTAAGATTTTCAAGTATTTTTAGTATTTTATTATTTATATTATGTCTACAAATTTTAACCTTCAATGATGTGTTTTCCATAACGAATGAAACCACTAATTATAATAATGAAAGTAATATTACAAAGAAAAATTTTGTCGTTATAGATAATAGTAATAATAATACTGTATCTGTTGGTCAAAATCAAAATATAAATCAAGAACAAAAAATAAAAATCATTGCTGCAGGTGATTTTGGTTGTAGACCTGTTGCCCAAAATAATATTAAACAAATTGAATTACAACAGCCAGATATTTTTTTAGTATTGGGAGATTTATCCTATGAACCAACTATGAATTGCTGGTACGAGATGACCAAAGCATTAGATTCAAAAATTAAAATTGCCATAGGTAATCATGAAGATGAGGAAGAAAAAGAAAAGGGAGGATCTAAAGAATTGAAAGATTCGTTACTACAACATTATACGTTACCAAACTCATATTATTCCTTTAACTATGGAAACGTCCACATTTTGGTACTAGATACACAATTAGAGTTTTCTTTTGATATTTTTAAACCAGAGGAAGATGAAGAAGGAGAAGGAGAAGAAGAAAAAGATGATAATACCGTCAAAGAAATTGAAAAAGAAAATAAACCCAGTGCAAAATATTATACCACAACTCTTGAAAATCAATTTGCCAAATATAAGATAACAGACGAAATACCACCATTTTATTTAATTAATGAAGAAGTAACCGTAGAAGATATTCCGTTTGAGACACAGCAGTATCAATTTGCGCTAAATGATCTAAAGAATGTTAGCACTAACTCCTCAATTGATTGGATTATTGTCATGTTACACAAACCATTGTACTCTTCTCTTTCAAGTCATATTCAAGAATATATTGTGAGGGATAAATTTCAGCCTATTTTTGATAAATATGGTGTTGATCTAGTATTACAAGGCCATAATCACTTTTATGATAGAACATTACCTCTTCAGTTTAATCCCAATGATATTAACAAACCAATTGTAGATGGTTCAACTAATAAAACAGTAAATAAATATATCAATCCAGAAGGATCGATTTATTCGGTAGTGGGTCTAGGAGGTAGAACCAGTCACATATTTTTGAATCAACCTGATTATGTGGTAAACCAACACAATGGATTTGGTTTTCTCGCTATTGATATCGAGGGAAAAGAATTGGATGCAAAATATTATGATATAGGATACAAATGCAAAGAACAAAAACTAAAAGAAAGCGATATGGAAGAGGGTGATTTTACCATATTTGAGATGTCTTCATGTAAAAAAGATAATAGTAATGATTCCTTAGAAGTAATAGATCATTATTCTATATCTAAATCAAGATAATTTTTTTCAAAACAACTTATATTATATTGTTATTTTACATTAATTCATCGGTATATTCGAAATTTATAAAGATGTAGTTAGGGAAAGAAGTTACCGGTGAATATATACTATTAATTTGCTATACCTATATGCATTTATTAAAAATTAATACTAATTAGGAGATTAGAATTGAAACAATTTAATTCAAATAAATATACATTTTTTATATTTATTTGTGATAATAATTTATTTTATTATAGTTTTAGAACAAAATTGCATCTTCCTTAAGTACTTTAAAATTTATTTGTTTAAGTTGAGATCTAGAATCACAAATCTTCTTATTGTTTCTTTTATAGCTTTAATTTTCAGCTCTGCAATTTCAATGAATTTTCAATTTGGATATGCTCGTGGCGAACCTAGTCAATTTTTTAATAACCTAAATTTAGGATCTCCCGAAACTATTCAAAAAGAAGAACAGATTATTGGAAAAGCACTACAACAAGTAACATCTGATCAGAACAACAAAATTAAAAATCAGTATATTGTTGTTTACAAGAATAGCGTTAAAAATGTAAATAGTCTCACTGAACAGTTAACAACGAATATTCAAGCAAATTCTTTATTGCCGTCAAAAATGCCTGATATGAAAGTACTAGATATCTTTGACAAATCTGTAAAAGGAGCAGTTTTCAAAATTAATGATATTCAAAATCTATTAGGTATTATAAATGATCCAAATGTCTTATATGTTGAACAGGATCAAAAAATTTACTCGTTTGCTCAACAAATTCCCAAGGGAATAAACCGAATCGATGCTGATTTAAGTTATACTAGATCCGGTAGTGGAGTTGGGACGGTAAATGCTGATATTGCAATACTTGATAGTGGAATTTCTTATAACCATCCCGATCTTAATATATATAAACGAGTTGACTTTATTGGAGGTTCGTCAATTGCAGATGACCAACATGGACATGGCAGTCATGTTACAGGTATAGCAGCAGCAAAAGATAATTCAATAGGGGTTGTTGGAGTTGCACCAGGTGCTAGACTATGGAATCTAAAGGTTCTCGATAGCACTGGTACTGGTTCTATCTCGACTCTTATTAAAGCATTAGATTATGTTACTGCTAACGCTAAGCAAATAGAAGTGGCTAACATAAGTTTAGGGTGTCAGTGTTCATCTCAAACTCTTAATACTGCAATTAATAATGCAGTGAACGCAGGTGTTACTATAGTTGCTGCTGCCGGAAACGCTGCAATTAATACAGCATTATATTCCCCAGCGAATTATCCTAACGTAATTGCTGTTTCTGCTATTGTAGATACCGATGGTAAATGTGGGGGTAAGGGAGTAACTACTAGCTATGGACTTGATGATACTCTTGCGTCTTTTAGCAATTATGGGCAAGCGGTGGATATGGCAGCTCCTGGTGTTAGTATTTTTTCAACTTACAAATCTAACTCATATGCGACGATGAGTGGAACTAGTATGGCATCTCCACATGTTGCAGGGGCAGTGGCCTTGTACAAGGCCTCTCATCCGACTGCTACTCCTCTCGATATTATAAATGCAATAAAAGATTTGGCTGTCAAATCTACCAGCATTTGTGATAATAACGGTAGAGGATATTTTAAAGGCGATCGAGATGTCTTTTTTGAGCCTTTGTTATATGTTAGAAATTACTAATAGTATATGAATTATCTTATCCTAGATCTTGTTATTAAAAATTAAAAATATTTTTTTATTGAAAATTATATTATTTATCTTAAAAATCTGTTCAGGAATATAAATATAATCAATTTTCAATATGGTTTGATTTTTTTTAAGAAGGCAATGAAAAAATATTTGTTAGTGTCTATTTTGGATATATTAAATCGTCTTTTCGCTCCTTATCGTCCCTAGGACCATGGTAATAATCAGGATAAGCTTCTTCGTCTATTTTTTCTAATGGCTCACCAGTTGGTAAAGGTGAATTCCTATCTACCTTAAATGAAAATAATTCTGGGAAATTCTTTTTTGTAATAATATTTCTTCCTACTGCAAGTATCTCAGATTTTGGAATGTCAAATCTTTCATTTCCATATCCGAAAACAACTATTTTATCTCTTGTTTCTTTCATAACATGACCGACGTGATCTTCGTTTTCGGTTCTTACTCCTTTATTAAATAATGACTGTGGATATTTGCCTTCATAAGTTCCTAAATCAGTTTGATTATCCGATTCCCAAGGGTCTTTTCTACTTGTTGGAAGAGGATCGTTACGATTAACACGATATTTACTTTGAATTTCTGACAAGTTAAGTCCAATAAGAACATTCGCACCTACTTGCTGGATTTCAGAAATCGGAATATCGTATCTCTCATTTCTTCCCCCAAAAATTACTATCTTATCCGGTGTTTCTCTAACGACGTGTCCTAAATTAGGTTCATCTAGAGCCTTTACTCCTTTGTTAAAGTATTTTCCAGATACCACAAGAAATAAACCATGTATCTTATAAATAAAGATTTGATGATACTACAAAAAATTAATACTATTCCAACGAGAAATAAATTAATAGGATAAGAAGATTTATTCTTATCTAATATCCATGAAAAGTCTATTTTGTTCTAATTATTCTATTCAGGCAGATCTGAATCTTTATGTAGTGCTTTATACACTCCTGCTGCTATTATACCTCCCAAAATAGGAGCAATCCAATAAAGCCAATTAAAATCAAAATTTCCTGTCATTAAAGCAGGACCAAATGATCTAGCAGGATTAAGTGAACCGCCACTTATAGAGCCACCAAAAATTACATTGAATCCAAGTGTAAAACCTATTGCAACTCCTGCTAATGGTGCAATTTTGAAATTCTTAGCAGTTGTAGTAGCCAATACTACATATACCAATGTAAAAGTCATTACAGTTTCCAGTATAAATGCCCTCATAACATTACCATCTGATGGGAGAGTTACGCTTGCTGACATGGAAGATCCAAACATTGCAAATACGACTGCAGCGCCTAGTACTGCTCCAATTAGTTGACATATAATATAAAATATTGCTTCTTTGACTTGAATCTTTCTTGCCACTAATAATCCTATTGTAACAGCAGGATTCACTTGAGCACCTGATCTATAACCTATAGCATATATTATAGCTGTCAAAACTAACGCATGTACCAATCCTATCCCAATTACTCCTAATTGTCCACTATCAGAATAGATGGTAGCAGCAGAAGCAATTGCATAAACTAGAATAAATGTTCCTACGATCTCAACTAAATATTTATGTTTTATATTCGAATCAGTTTTATATTTTTTATCAGTGTTTGATATGTTTTTAGATGCATCCTTATCTTTCATAGAACGTCGTTTTTTAATTAATCTTTATAAATATTGGTAAAAACATTTTATGATTATTCATAAACAAATAATACAAATGATAAAATTCATTTTTTAATTTTTAATATTATTTCACTTGAATCGTTGATATCTTTATTATTTAATATAGATATATCTTTTAATTTTTTTTGATATTCCCAGATTCATTTTTTAATTTTTGTATATTATTGAGTCTAGGAGAATAACATTGAGAGAAATCAACTAATGATATTTTTGTTATTTCTATTGTGATTTTTTTCTAATACTGGTAAAAAAATTATCTTCTTTCGCTTTGATAGAATAAACATTATTGATTCAAAACAAAGAATGGATTAATCTGTAAAATTTAGAGTGATATAATTATATTATTTTTCATGATATAAAACAAACATTTGATAAAATATCTAATTAGATTAAATCAGAAAAATAAAAAATTAAAATTGAGAAGATCCTTGTTGTTGTCTTGATAAATCTCTCAATCCTTGCAACAATTCTTCTTTGTCAAGACCGTCACTTGTATCAATTCTAGTATTTTGTCTTATATTATCCAGAATAATATCAGCAAAATTGTCTAATTTGTCTATATCTTTAATCCCTGTTATTTCTGACAATTGTTTTAATAAATCATAACGATTTACATTATCTTGTGTAGTCTTAAATTTTTGTCTATCGTTCTCATCGAATTGGTCAGTAATATTTTTCGGTAAAGCAGATAAAAGACCTGAAGCAGCTTTTGGAGTAGATTTTTGAAGAAACATTTTTGTTGCCCCGCCAACTGCCATATTGGCTACGTTTGGATCTATACCAAAGGACTGGGCAAGCATTCCAATCATGTTTTGCATTATATTACAATAGTAATTGTTATAGATAAATTTTTCTTAAAATCTCGAAATTATTGAATTTATCATATATTGATAATAATAAATTTGAAACCTCAGATTGTATTCTTCTTTCTTTCTTCTATAATTTGTAGATACCACTTGATTTTATATAGTTTTTATCGAAATATGTATTTACCCTTGATTGCATAGGTTTATTGATAAATATGTTTATCTATAACTAGTAATTATTAAATAATATGAGAGGTGCGATACTAACAAGTATTGTTACTGTACTGTTTGCTATTTTTATCACATCTTATTTGGTTAATAATTCACAAGGACAGTTAGCAGACGATTTACCATTCGATAAACTAATTGAAAGAGAGGGAATTTCTCTTCATATCCCATATGATTGGAAAGAGCTAGCAACAGAAAATGAAAATCAGATAATTAGAATATCGTCTCCAGATGGATATTCGTTTATTACTATTAATAGATATGATTCTGGGCCAATAAATGAAGTCTTAACTAAGAGAGTTAATGAATTTGTAAAATATTTACCAGGAATTGAATTTTATAATATAGAAGTAAACTCAGATCCATTTGAATCTAGAACTATCCAATCTCAATATGTTATACAAGGTGGTTCTTTAAATGAAGAGGATAATAATTCAAAACTTTTACATTATGAAAAAGGCTATATTATGAATAATCATCCTTTAATGATAACCATTTATTTTGCCGGCTTAGATGAGTCTTATTATAATAACAGTCCTACAGCGGATAATATTATAGAATCATTAAAGATAGATCCTCAAGCATTTGGATAATTGTTAATAAAACCTGAGTAAATAGAAAATTCAAGCTATATACTTTAGTTCTTGTTTCATAACTTTTTTTGTAATCTTTAAAATTAAGAATACATATTATTGAAAAATAGGTCAGAAATAGGAAAATATGATTATTGCTTTTGCAATTTGAAGATTAAATAAGTTCAAGTATTAACAGAAATAAAATATTAGGCAATTGGAGAAAATTAACGGTCATGTAACATCAAGTCATAGCCTACTACATTTATTTGACAGAGATAGCATAGTAGGCTATAATATGATGTCAAGTGTTATGGTAATGTACCATATAATACATTATATTATTTTAAGGTTATATTTGTAATCCATAATTGCCTAAGGCGTCTTTTTTTGATTCTTTTATCTATGACCAACTGTCTCATCTATTCTATTTCTATATAATCGGTTCAAGATTTACAATCATTAGTTAAATCAGTTAAATTAAAAAACCTATCTGAATTTTATTTGTTCTTACTTATTTTATTAAATATTATTGAAATATAATATTAAATATAGTTACTAATTCTATGGATTTGTGATTTATCCTTATATGAATAAAAAACTATGAAAGATTAACAAAATGGTTATTTGGTACCTTTAGTTTAGTTTTTGTTGAATAGTTAGTATTTATTATGATACATAATGCATTACTGGCGCAACTTTAGATACAACACTAGAATATTATGTTAATTACAAAATATTGACACCATCTCTATACTGTTAAAATAATAAGCTTTCTACTCTTGTGGACAATTATTTTGTATCATTATTTTTTTTATTTAACAAGTAAGATTAAATTAATATTCGTCTAAATGTTCTAAATCTTATGATAATTATAAGGTTTACATTTCTTGTTATTATTATGATAGATAATGAGAACTCGCATAAAATTCATAAATCTTAATCACTGAAATAAAGGTACAAAGCCCTCTACAAATAAATAATTTGTTTTGAAGAATAAGAAAAGAAAGTTTGTCCGCACACATTCATTGTCATAGTCTGATTCTCAAGGAGCCATTTATCTTTATATTCAGAATATGACATTTTTTTATATCATGAAATCATATATTCCAAACATGGAATGAGAATTTCAAAAATGGATAAATATATGATATTAAATTAAGATTAATTCGGACCCTAATGGGACATCTGTCATAAAAAGTCATAGTCTGGTAAAGAAAGGATGCTCATTAGCCCACTCCTTTTCCAGCTATCAGACTATGATGATTAATTTATATCATTTCATAAAGATTTATTCACTTAGACAGAGACATATATTCAATAAAATGACCAAATCACAAAATTTAATCCTCATTCTCTAGAGTTATTTACCCTTTTGAGAACCATGAATTTTCAAGTTGATTTCTGTATGACAAAACATTCTTAACATATAAGAAATAATTATTGAATCTAATTATACCAATAAAATTTTTCATATAACAAACCTCCAGCTGACAATCACATAGGTTGAGAATGAAATCTTGCATGTATTATATATCATTTATTCTTTGAAGGTTTGTTAATATTTTATCAAATGTTGACAATGGCTTTTCTTCCCTTTTGTGGTTCTGATAAAGTATTGTATCTCATTTGATTTCTATTAACTAATTTATAGAATATGGTGAATTATCAATAGATGACAACACCTGATTATGATGGAACGTGTAGAAATTGTGGTTCAGAGTTATCTGTTTGGTTAGAAGTAAGGAGAAATATTGAGGGTATACCAAAGCCTGAAATTTGGTGTATAGATTGTGTTCGCGGTAGAAGTATCAATAGAGATCAAGCCAATAAATAGAATTAAATTTATTCGGATTTTAGTTAACTCTATCTATAATAATAATCTCTCAAATCATAATAAACAATAAATATTTTTATTGTCACTCAAAGCAGAATAACGAAACACAGTCTTTCGGAGAATGATTTTCTAACATACCATGATTTCATTCATTCTCCGAAGTATTTCTACGTTTTAGATTATCTAAGCTTAATAGCTACAGAAATTGCATTAATTAACAACAATAATATCCTGAAAAAACCTATTCACATTAGGATATAAAAGTCATCAGTTTTAATCTAAAATTACTATTTAGCAATTTATGTGCAAATACTACACTAATTGTCTAAGAAATATGTCTATTATAAAAATTATATAGAATAAAAAATAATTTATTTAATATGATTTCGTTGCTTAAGGATGAAATAAATAATATTAAAAGAGCATTAATGTGGTTATTTAGTGGCTTCAGCATCTCTTTTATTGGTATTTTATTATTCATTGTTATACATGACTCTTTAACTGGCTTATCTTCAACGGCAGTTGATTATTGTGAAAAATATAGTTTTTTTATATCACCTAGTTGTTGGTAGGTTTGTTGTTGTTATTTAACAAATATGATAATAATACAAGTTCTAAACTTGATTATTAAATATATTGGTACTCAACATTTTAATATCAATTTTGTGTATATTAGAATAATGAAGTGAGAAAAATAAAAATGCTATTGGATTATAAACTAGAAAATAACTCATGTGAAGTATGCGGTGAGAAGCCTTCAAAGGCATGTGTAAATGAATATAGAAACAATGGCAGAGACTTTGAAGAACCAGTACTACATTATGGTTGTCTCAATCACGTTCTTGACATTTATAAAAAGTTAGAGAATAATGTAAACGAAGAATTGATTATTAGTACTTCCATAGATTAATTAAATATTTTTTTGATATTAAAGTTTATTGTTATTGTTATAATTAATTAAAATACTAATTAGTATTAAAATTTTATTTTGTAAACTTTCCACTAATTAGGAAAAGATTTAATCCATTTCCTATGAATTTTGATTTAATATTAATACTAATCA
>DATFCH010000050.1:0-5540 GCA_035253345.1 Nitrososphaeraceae archaeon | reverse complement strand
TAATTGCTTTAGATAAAGCAATATCTTTAGAACCAAAATGGGACAAGCCATGGTTTAATAAGGGAAAAATATTCTATGATTTAGGAAAATATACAGAAGCAAAACAATTTTTGGAACATGCTTTATCACTTAACAACGATCCTAAAACTTCCGCTCTAATTGAGTTAGTTAATACAAAAATGCAACAAACAACTTAATAATATTAATTTTATTCCAATTTAATTAACAAAAAAATGCAAATATTTCTCATATATCATGATATTTCTCTATATATTTCAAAAGTGATAATTTAATAATAATATTTATCAAAGAATATAAAAAATATATATTATGTTTAAGGAAAATGTTGCATTATTTAAAAAAGTTTCTAATTGTTGCAATATTGTTGGAAGAAAGTCTTACTGTATATGCTGATGCATCTTCCGAAGATATTTTAGATAGCGCATCAAGAAATTTTGCCTTTTGTATTCCTCTATCAAAAGTACCGCCAGATTCTTTGATACAAAGAGGAAATTTCTGCATTTTTAAACCTTTGCTATTGAGATAATTAATAAACATCAAATATTTATCAGGATCATATGAATTTATAGCATTTTCATTGCATACCATAATCCAAATATCTATAGTGTTTTGAAAAAATGCTTTATCACGTAATTCTTCTAATGTCATATAACTTATTAGTATCGAGAGTATATAATTAAATATATTTTTCTTAAACCAAAACTTTAAAATTTGAATTATTTACGATTGATTTAAGTTATTTCATTTATATTTATTCAATTATTAGACGAATATTATTTCCACTGCGATCATATGCAGCAATAGTTTCATATTCATAAGGATAACTAATTATTATTGAAACAACTCCAAAAAAATTATTCAAATCTTGTAATGATGGTCTGTTAGAAGGGCCGGGATGAGAATGAGCAGTTCCTATGTATGAAAGGTCCATAGGTAATTCATTAGTTGGAAAACCAGAATAATAAGGTCCACTTGATGCAAAAGGAGGAACTACTAACCCATCGATTCTTACTTCACCATTTTTCTTGCTTTTCCCTTGTAGAATAAGAATCCCTTCGTGAGGATGCCATGTTTTTGAATAGGTAATAATTCCATCTGCAGATTGTTTGGGAAGAATAACCTGTCGGTTCAATTCAATTTCATTCTTTTTGGTTTTTTTATTATTTTCGACATTAACTCCTTTTTTATTCTTTAAGAAATTAAAAAACAATTAATGATAAAAATAAACAAACAGTATTTATTAATATCTAAAGATCTTTAAGACATATTTTTTAATGGCTTTATTACAGTTATTGACATAATGACTGAGAGCTGTACCATAGTCTTGTCCGAGTTAGGAACATTTGTATTAGAAGACGAAGATAAGATTATCGATTCACAAAAATTTAAAGATACAATTTCTTCTAATATTTTAATTACGAATGGAGATTATTCTGAAATAGTTAAATTTTCTGATAAACTACGTGGGTATGAAACGGTGTTTTGTAATAATACTGGATTAGTCTCCTATCTTAGAAATAATGGAATAAATATTTATACGATATCTTCTGAAAAAAGTAAAGAGATCTCAAAGAATAAACTAAATTATTTTATTAGGACGGGTTTTGCTGAAAATGAACGAGATGCACATAAACAACTAAGAAAATTTGCGATAGACTTTTCATCTAGTAAAGTTCGACGAATTTCAGAGAAACTTGATTTACATATTAGCCAATCAATCAATGCACTTGATGAACTTGATAAAATTATAAATGTAATAGGTGCAAGGCTACGTGAATGGTATGGATTACATTTTCCAGAGCTTGATTATTTAATTCAAAATATTTTGACATACGCCGAAATTACTAGATTAGCAGGAAGCCGGAACAATATTACCTTAAACATGCTTACTAACCTTGGGATAGAAAATAAAAGAGCTGAAATTATACTTGAAGCTGCGAAAAGGAGTAAAGGAGGAGATATTTTAGAAGAAAATTTATCAATAATCAAAAAACTTGCTAATGAAATTATAATGCAAACTGACTTAAGACGAATTCTAGCTAATCAAATTGAAGAATTGATGGAGAAAATAGCTCCAAATATAAAAGAATTATTAACCGCAACCGTTGGTGCACGATTGATTGCCAAAGCCGGGAGTCTTGAGAAACTTTCTCTCATGCCCGCTAGTACTATACAGATAATAGGTGCAGAAAAAGCACTTTTCAGGTCTTTAAAAACAGGAGCTTTACCTCCAAAGCATGGGATTTTATTTCAACATCCTATATTGCATTCATCGCCAAAATGGCAAAGAGGTAAGATTGCAAGAGTAATTGCTTCAAAGGTTGCTATTGGGGCAAGAATTGATTTATTTAGGAAAGGTGAAAAGGATCAATATATTTCTGAACAATTGAATAAAAGAATCTCTGAAATTCAAGAGAAATTTAAGCAACCAAAAGCGGAAGAATATAAATTCCCAAGAACTGATATTAAGAGGAATTATGGTAAAAATCCAAGACGTTTCAATAAATTTAGTAAAAAAGGCAGTAAGAAAAAAAAATTCAAGAAAAATAAATTCTAATTAAAAATTATGTATTCTTTAGGTTGCTAATGTTATATTTAAATAACAATTCATAATCATTTATTTTAATATCTTTGAAAAATACTATTAATTACAGTGATCCAAATGAGTCATCATTTTTATTACTATCTTCAACTGATTTAAAAGATGATTTAGATGGTTACAAGTGGATCTACTATAATGGCCAAAAAAATTTAGCTACTTTGAATTTAATCAAAGGAGAAGTGGTTTATAACGAAAAACTAATATTGATAGATAAAGACGAATATCGATTTTGGGATCCATTTCGAAGTAAACTTGCTGCAGCTTTAATTAAAGGTCTAAAAAATCTTCCAATAAAAAATAAAGCAAAGGTGCTTTATTTAGGTGCTTCTACAGGAACTACCGTTAGTCACATATCTGATATAATAGGAAATTCAGGAGTACTTTTTGCAATAGAATCATCTATTAGGGTTGCTAGGGAACTTATAGAAAATGTTGCTTCAAAAAGAGAAAATATAATTCCAATAATTGAAGATGCACGCAGACCATTATCTTATTTTTCTACTTATGGAGAAGTTGATGTTGTTTATTGTGATATTGCACAACCTGATCAAACAGAAATAGCGATAAATAATTGTCAACTCTTTCTTAAAGAGGAGGGTAAAATTTTACTAGTAGTTAAGACCCGAAGTATAGATGTTACTCAAGATCCAAAAAAGATTATATTGCAAGAAGCAACCAAACTTGAAAATGACAGATTTCATATAGAACAAATTATTTATCTTGATCCCTATGATAAAGATCATGGATTAATATATGCAACTTATACAAAAAATTAAATATAATCATGAATTTTAGTTTGTTTCGAAGTTATTTCTTTAATTGGTTTCCATGATTTTCTAACAAAATTCGGAAATTCTCTATATTCTTTAATCCAATTCCTTATAAAATACATGGTCTTCTTATCTGAGGGATAACCACTTCCAATATTTCGAAAAGTTTCTTCTAAAATTTGAATCTCTCTATCTCTTATAACCTTTGCAATTATTGATGCTGCAGAAACAACAGGATATAATTTGTCTGCTTTATGCATGGCAATAATAGTACCATTATTTTTTACGCTTAAATTCGATTTGAGGTAATTTGTATATCTATCGATATTTATGTCACAGGAATCAACATAGGAAATATCTGCAGAAAGATGATTTATGATTGACGACATTACTACACCCTCTAATTTATTTAATTTTTTTTGATAAACATTCTCATCTATAGTATTACAATCCAATTTGTATATACACACAAATTCTGAAATATCTAAAATTTTATCATATAGAAAAGATCTTTTATTCTTAGTTAAGGTTTTTGAGTCTCTTACTCCTATTTCTTCTAATTTAATGATATCTGATTTGTTTATGCTTATACCAGCTATTACGAGAGGACCTATGACTGAACCCCTTCCTGCCTCATCAATTCCGCATACTAGCAATTATCTAAATCAAGTAATTTAAGGTTATAAATTAAAATTTCTATATAAAGACTTTGAAAAAAGACAGATTGGTAATTATAGCATTCATTTCACATCTTTATAAACAAGGATGAATAATTTTATTGAAATTAGAGAAGGTCAAACAAGATTACTTGTACCTGAACATTCATTAGATGCCAAGGTTCCCCCACATTACCCTGCTTTTTTTAATCCTCTGGCATGTTTAAATAGGGATTTATCAATATACCTTTATAATATTTTTGTAGATGAGTATTGCAATAAAAATCATTCTCAAATTACTTTTGCCGACGCATTTGGTGGAATAGGTTCGAGAGGATTACGAGTAGCGGTAGAAGTGCCAAAAGTTTCACAAATCTTTATAAACGATATTAATCATTTAGCTATATCTGCTGCACAAGAGTCAGCACTATTAAACAATGTAAGCGAAAAATGTTTTTTTTCAATAAATGAAGTTTGTAAATTTCTAATTTCTAGACCAACAGAAAGTAACAAAAGATTTACAATAATTGATTTAGATCCATTTGGCAGTCCTTCACCATTTATAGATTGCGTTTTGCGTTCTGTTGAAGACGAAGGACTAATTTCTATTACTGCCACGGATACAGCTGTTTTAAGTGGAATATATCAAACTGTATGTCTTAGAAAATATTTTGGACTATCCATTAACAATACCTATTCAAATGAAGTTGCTACAAGACTGTTAGTATCTTCAATTGCTTTAATTGCTGCGAGATTAGGGATCTCTCTTTTACCTATCTTTGTAAATTCAAATAGACATTATTTTCGAGTATTTCTTAAGGTATCATTAAGTAATTCAAAAGCAAATAAGGTTTTTGATAGTTTAGGATATATACGACATTGTTTTAAATGTGGTGAAAGAAATTCAAGTTATATTCGTTCTGATGACTTGTGTCCAAGATGTAATAATAAATTTAATATTGCAGGACAATTATGGGTAGGAAGGTTATTCGATAAAAATATAATAAACAAATTACTCACAAAATATTTTTTAGATGATTTCGAAGATGATAAAAAGTATAGGAGAATCAAACAAATATTCAATATTAGTTTAATGGAATTGGATCATATTCCATATTACTTTTCTGTAGATGAAATTGGTTCAATGCTTAAAGCTAGTCCTAAAAAAATCGATGATATTATCCAAAAATTGATCGTATCAGGTTATAGTGCATCTAGAACAATTTTCCGACCTACTGCCTTGAAAACCAATGCTTCAATAGCTGATATTTTATCAATACTAAAAAATTAGGGTTTAAATTCTTAAATAAAGATACCATTTTTATTTATTTTATATTATATTAGGCTCTTTTAAGTTAACGATAAATCTATAGCTGTGAATGTCCTATTCTAACTTGCATGTTACTAAGATTTGTCAGAAACAGAACATCCACTATTGTAGTTATGTATTCTTTGTATTTGTACTTTCTTGGTCTCAGTCTTCGAAATACT